>CALXGF010000126.1 GCA_944387735.1 uncultured Oscillospiraceae bacterium | reverse complement strand
GGCCTCCTCTACGGATATGGCCTGGGAGAACAGATATACGCCCACTTCCAGGCCGTTTGCCAGGGCGCCCTCCATGTTGCTCCTGTAGTATGGATCTTCAAAAAGTCCGCCCTCAGTATAACCCCGGTAGCCAAGACGTATCATTGCAAAGTCCACCCCGGAATTTGCAACCTGAGCCCAGTCTATATCCCACTGGTGCTCGGAAACATCCACGCCGTACATGGTCTCATAGGCGTCTCCGGTATACTCCGGCCTTCCGTTCACCACACGCATTTCGCTGCGCTGTATGGAATTTACATCCACGCCCTCCAAGGGGGTCATCCACACCATACCAAATCCGTCGTTAATATATACCTGACCCTCATGGGGATCCGGCTCAGGCTGCTCCTTCTTCAAAAGCCCTACCACCAGAGCAAGCACAGCCACCGCCAGCAGGAAAACCGCCACAAGCAAAAGCATTTTATTTTTTTGTTTTGTTCTCATATCTCTCTCCTGTCTTTATATGAGAGGATATTACCACATTGCCTGTGGAAATTCAATTACCACATTCTGCCCTTCTTTTCAGAATAGTCTCCAAAAGGAGTTTTTTAAAAAATTTTTGATAAAACGGAAAAAACCGCTTGACATTGGGATTTCTTTCTGGTAATATACACCTTGCTTGCGAGGGGCAGAACAAATCTCCACGCTGGCCGCCGGGTCTCCCCGGTGTTTATAACTGTATAAGAAATACTCAGCGCACCTCTTTTAACATAGATTCGGGGGTATAGCTCAGCTGGGAGAGCGCTTGAATGGCATTCAAGAGGTCAGCGGTTCGATCCCGCTTATCTCCACCACAGGTGGTGTGCTGAGTATTCTTTTAATATAGCTTGCTTCATCTGTGAAGCAGGTTTTTTTGTTTATGTTGGCCTTTCCAAAGACGCTGACCTCTTGATTATTTAATGAGGTCAGCGGTTCGATCCCGCTTATCTCCGCCTTGCCGCTTTTAGCTTTTGCGATTCACTCTCGTTTTCGCAAAAGCTGCGGCTGCGGTAATTCCGGGCCGCCTTCATCTGCCACCGGCAGCGGCGGCCCGGAATTCCACCAAGGCGCTGTGCTGAGTATTCTTTTAATATAGCTTGCTTCATCTGTGATGCAGGTTTTTTTGTTTTTATTGGCCTGTTTCTTAGGAAACAGGCCTTTTTCTCGCCGCTTCCCTCTGCAGCTTTCCCACTAACTAACAGGGCGGAGAATTTTTCTCCGCCCTGTTAGTTATGTTATGTCAACTTATATTCCAGGTCATTCGCCTGTACTCCCCAGCCGGGCCCCGTTAGGGTCTGCCGGTGCAGGCGGCCTCCAGATCTAAGAGCTCTGCAAATTCCTGGGCGGCCTCCTTGCCGCCGGTCACATAGCCCCACAGGGTCAGTAAGGCCCCGTCCTTGGCGTAGCTGACGAACACCGTGTGGCCGTAATTCAGCACCGGTTCCCTCTGCTCATAGGTGTAATACAAATGGTCCGCCTCTTTGCTCCAGTCTATGCACACGGTGCAGCCCCGACTGGTGGTATACCCCCACTCCTCATAGTTCTCTGGCTCGCTGAGCCGCCGGGTAAAGGGCGGCAGGGTGCCTTCAATATGCCTCTCCAAGGAATAATCCAAGTACTCGCCCTGGTAGATGAAGCTGCCTTCAAGCAGATAGGAGCCGTCCTCAAAGACATAGGCCGTGCCCATTTCGCCGCCAAAAGGCTCGGTGCCGCTGAGCCTGCAAAAATCCTGCATATCTTCGGCAAATACTCTGGAGCTGTGCAGCTTCAAAGAGTATTTTTCGCATATCTCCAGCAGCTTCTCCGCCATGGGCACATCCACTGCGCTGTATATCCTCACACTGTCTCCCAGCAGCTCTGCGGCTCCCTCATCGTCCAGCCAGTCCCAGGCCCCCAGGCCGGCGGCAACGCAGCGGTCGATCATATCCTCACGGTAAGCCAGGTCAAAGAGGAACCACTCCTCCGAGGCCTTGTATTCGTCGCTGTCCTTATAGCCCGCCGGGATGAAGAGCACGGCTTCCTTCTCCTGCTCTTTCCATTCCCCCTCTTCCGTTTTGGAAAAACTGTCCACCTGGATGCCTGTGGAGAGGCTGCGCTCTCTCAGGCCGAACCAGCCGGCGGCATAGGCGGTGGCCGCAAACAAGGCGGAGAGTATCGCCGCTATGAGAACGATGCGCACCGTCTTTGAAAGCCGGCGGCGCTCCACGGGCCGGGGCATGTCCAAATCTTCGGCGTCGCAGAACAGGGGCTGCTGCCCGGCGTATTCGGCCCGGAAGTCTCTGTAGGCTGTCTGGGCGTCCGGGACTGGGGCGCTCTCCCTGCGGGAATATTCCTCCATCACCGCAAGCCAAAATTCCGGCTCCGTCTCCGGGGACAGGCCCCGGATCAGCTCTTCCAGCTCGGCGTCCGTCATACTATGCAGCCGCTCCGCAGAGTATTTATCTGTCATGGCCTTCCCCTCCTTTCCCGGTCTTTCGGTCCTCTCCCAGCTTTTTCCTAAGCCGCCGCTTTATTCTGAAGAGTCTTTTCCTGCAGGCCTCCAGATTCAGGCCGAATAGCTCCGCCGCCTCCTTTATGGAGCGGCCCTCCAGGTATACGCTGCTCAGCAGCCGCCAGTCCTCCCGGATCATCAGCTCCCGCAGGCCATACTGCTCTCCCTCTTCCCTGCCGGGAGCGGCCAGGTCCTCCTCCAATGGCCGCAGCCGGGCCTGGGCCAGGCTCCTGGCCCGCTGGGCGTGGAGGACGGCATAGCCCGCCGCCTTTATCAGCCAGCCCTTTGGGTTGGGGCTCTGTCTCAGGCTGTCTGTCTTTTCCAGGGCCAGGACGAACACGTCCTGGGTTATCTCCTGGGCCAGCTGCTTGTCCCCCAGTTTTACCCAGGCATATTGATACAGCTTAGGGTACATCTCCATGTACAGTTCTCTCAGGAAGTCCTCATCCACGCTCCCACCTCCTTCTTATCCTTCTCACACTGAAATGATAACACATAAAAAAATTTTGTAAATATGTCCCCTTTTGCCCTGTTTGAAGGAATATATGTTCAGGAGATACTACAGTCAAAAGGGGGAAAACCCATGAAAAAGAAGCTGTTCTGCGCCCTGGCGCTGCTGGCCCTCAGTCTGTCCCTGGCCGCCTGCTCCAAGGATGGCTCAGGTCTCGGCTCCGACTCTCAGGTAACGGATGCGGCCGAGCTGTCGGAAAAAATCGTTCCTCCCAGCTACCGGCTGAGCGGGGAGCCGACAGAAGGCGGGCTCTGGCTGAGCCACAACCTGACCGCCTGGGGCGATAAAGTCTTTTACATAGGCTCCGACAGCAGGGGCTACCATGTGTGCCGCTATGAGCCGGAGACAGGCGGCGGCCCGGAGTTGTATTCCTCGGCGGAGTACATTCTTTTCGACCTGAGCCTCTCCCCGGAGGGGGAGCTGTTCCTTCTGGCTGCCCCGGCCGCCCAGGAGGACGGATATGAGATACTGCGCCTGGACGGAGACGGCAATCTGACCGGGACCTGGGCCCTGGACGCTCTGGATACGGCGGAAGCCCTGGCTCCCCGTGAGCTGGAATACGCCGGGGGCAGGCTGTTCATTCTGGACCAGGATATGCTTATTTCCCTGGAAGTGGGGGACAGTCTCAAGCCCGGCCCCTCCCTGGAGCTTGGGCCGGGAGCTCTCCTCTCCCGCAGCAGCGGCGGGGAGCTGCTGCTGGCCTATGCCAAGGGAGATGTTTTTACTCTGGAGCTCTACTCCCCGGAGAATCTGGAGCTTACCGCCTCCGCCGATTTCAACATGTCCTTCATCGCACTAAGCGGCGGCCTGGAGGGGAAGATTTTTCTGGACAGCGGCAGCGCCCTGTACTGCTACGTCTTTGATACCGGAGAGCTTATCAAGCTCTTTTCCTGGAGCAGTCTGGGCATACTCCGGGGCGGCGTGGCGGAGACGGGAGCGGGCCTGGTGTGCACCGGGACGCTCTCTCCCAACAGCCCCGGTGTCCCTCTTCTTCTGGTGCCCGGAGAGGCTGAGGCCGACCGCTCGGTGATACGCTTTGCCACCACCGACCCGAATGGGCTGGACTCCCTTGTCCGGGAGGCCATACGGGAGTGGAATATTCAAAACCCCGGCTGTCCCATAGAGGTGGTGGACTACTCGGTATACGCTACCCAGGACAGCAGTCTGTCGGCGGCCAAGCTTCTGGCGGACATGGTGGCCGGGGACATCCCGGATATCTACGACTTCTCCCTCTCCTCCATAGACACCATCCCCTCCTCCGCCCAGTTTGCCCGGCGGGGTCTGCTGGAGGACCTGTACCCCTATATCGACAACGACCCGGAGCTCTCCAGAGAGGACTTCATCCCCGGCATAATGTCCGCCATGGAGATAGACGGGGGGCTTTACGAGCTGGCGCACTCCTTCTCCCTGGTGACTACCTTTGCCTCCTCCCAGGTGCTGGGGTACAATGCCGAACTCACTTACAAAGACTTAAACTTCATGGCCGCCAACAGCGAGTATTTTGACTCGGTGTTTGACAAGTACCGCGGCCGGATGTGGCTGCTGGGGAACATTCTGGACGCCTCCGGCAGCAAGCTGGTGGACTGGACCAAGGGGGAATGTTATTTTGACTCCGACTATTTCCACAGTCTCCTGGAGACCATGAAGGCCATCCCGGAGGAGGGGGAGGAAATGCCTTCCCCCACCCTGTACAAGAGCGTGAGCATGAGCACCGGGCTTTTGTACTACGTCATCACCAACGACCTTTGGATGGCCTCCACCGCACCCCTGGCCTACGGGGAGGACTACTGCTTCCCCGGTCTGCCGGAGCTGGGCAGCGCCATATATCCCAACTGCTGCTACGGCATATCCGCCTATTCCCAAAACAAGGAGCTGTGCTGGCAGTTCCTCAGGCAGTTTCTAACCCAGGAATACGACTCCAAATTCTACCTCTCCCCCCGGAAGGATGCCCTGGCCCAAAGGGTGGAGGAGACCTGGACCGGCTTTGGACCGGAGGTACAGCAGTACAACCCCCAGGGCCTGGAGGCCATGGAAAAGCTCAGGGACATTGCCATGAACTGCAGCACCGTTATGCGCCACGACCCGGAGATATGGCAGATAGTCTACTCCCAGTCCCTGGCCTACTTTGCCGGGGACAAAAGCCTGGAGGAGACGGCAGAGCAGATACAGTCCAGGGTCAGTCTGTACATGGCCGAGCAGGGCTGAGATGATTCTGCGCCAACAGGCACGGAAACCGGGGCGCCGGCTTTTAAGAGTCGGCGTCCCGGTTTACATAATTCTATAACATTTCTCTCCTTGACGCCTTC
>CALXGF010000125.1 GCA_944387735.1 uncultured Oscillospiraceae bacterium | reverse complement strand
CCGGCTCCGGCCAGATAAGCAAGGAGGCAAAAGACCTACTGCCCTATATCGGCGATGCCTACTGTATCTCCGTCACCAACGAGGATCAGGCCTCTGTAATGGTCATCGGCATCGATCCGGCCGAAGGCTGGGACTATGTGCGTTCCCTTGAAGTGCTGTCGGTAAGCGTTGAGGGCGCCGATGCCTGGGTCCATTCCTCCGGCTCGGAGGGGCTTCCGGAGGGCCAGGTCTATCAGTACGTGGTAAGCCTGTCTTTTCTGGAGGATGCAGACCTGAATTACACCGTGTGCTCTCAGGTAAAGCTCAGCCTTTACGACGGTTCGGAGCTCACAAAGACCTTTTACACCCAGGCTCCCCCAGTGGAAGCCGCTCCCATAGATACAGCCTCTGAGCCTGCCGCCCAATAGGGCGCCCGGCATATCGGGCAAAGCAAAGCCAGCCTGTAAGCTTTTGCACGCTTACAGGCTGGCTTATTATCCCTTTTTTTGCTTTTTCAGTGGCAGTTGAAGTACATCATTGCGGTGCTGTCGGTGAGGACCACGTCGCAGTTGCCGGCATAGAGATATTCAAAGCACTCGGTAGTCCCCCCGGCCAGGCGGGTTATCTGCCCCAGGCGCTTTGACAGTCTCTCATCGGTATTCAAGGCGTCCATAGCTTCCTGGGTAGAGGGCATGACCATCTTCCGGCCGTTGAGGCGCAGCTTGTTCCACACCGCCGAGCCGTTTCTCGCCACAAGGATGATATTGTTTTCTATGTATGGGCCGTACTGGGTATAGAGGCCCTGCTCCACCTCCGCCGGGTCAAGGGCCACTCCGCCCCAGGCGCAGTCGATATTCCCTGAGGACAGCTCCACATAGACGTTTTCCTTGTCTATTTCCTGGAACCGGATCTCCCAGCCCAGCAGGTCCGCCACCTCCCTGGCCAGCTCCGCATCCATGCCCCAGAATTCTCCGTTGGATATATAGGCCATGGGGAAGGAGTTGATGTCCATGCCCACGGTGAATATACGCCTTTCCGGCTCCTCCAGATTGTCCAGAGCGTCGGCCTGCTTTGCGAACTTGATTGCGTTGGAATCCCCCAGCCACTTGGCGCTGAGCTCCTCCACCTTGCCCTGAGCGGCCAATACGCTGATGGCCGCAGTCACATAAAAATACAGCGGGTCATTATTTCGGAAGGCCAGGGAGTATTCCTGCTCCACCAGCACCTGCACTTCCTTCACTCCGTAACCGAAGCCTCCGCAGGCACAGATTCCCGGCGCCATGCAGAGTATCAGCAATATGCAAATGAGTCTTTTCATTCTTCCCTCCGGGGCTTTTTCTCTGTATCAGTGCCGGGGCGTATATTTTCCTCCCCGGCCCTTGGGGTCCTTGGCCCTGCCGGAGCCGCCCGCTCCTTGTACCGGTCCTGACCCGGTCTCTTCCTCAGGCGGCGCCGTAGCCCTAGGGCGTGACCTGTCCGGCCGGCCGGGTCCTGGGTAGCTCTCGCTCCCCCTCCGGCTGCGGCTGCGCTGGTCCATGCGCCGCCGCTTTTCTCTCTCCGCCTTTTTAAGCTTGGCTCTCACCGCCAGGATAACCACGGCCAGAACGGCTATCGCCGCCGCTCCTTTCAGCACATAGCCCAGTATCTCCTTACGGCGCTGGGCCTTGGCCTCGGCCGCCTGCTGTTCTTCCAGCAGCCGCTGCTGCTCCTCTTCCTGACGCTGCTGCTCCTCCCTCTGACGCTGGGCCTCTGCCGCAGCTTCTTCCCGGAGCCTCTGCTCCTCCGCCGCAGCTTCCTCCAGCCGCTGCTGGTGGCTCTCCAGCTGAGCGTCCATTTGGAGGGTATAATCCACCAGAATGTCCCCAAGCTTCGAAATAATGGTCTCGTACTTAGTGACATTGCTGGTCATCACCGTAACTATACAGGGATTAGGCGTATAGATTATGGCGCTGCAATGGTTGAACTTCTCCCCCCGGCTGTCCTCAAAGCTGCCGTATTTCTGAGCTATCTCATACTTGTCCTCCAGGCTGGATTTGTAGTACTCCCCCGGTTCGGCGGCCAGCAGACAGTTGATGATATTGGGAAAACGCTCCTGCTGAGTGTATAGCGTCTCCATCACCTGGGTCATATACATGTTGCTGAAATAGCAGTAATCCAGATAGTCCGGGTCGTAATCCTCTTCCTTCAGCTGGGCAAACTTCTTGGCTTCCTCCCGCCAAACATCGTCCCCGCCCAGGTATTCCCGAATTATGTGGGCCCAGTCGTTGTTGGAGTGGGTGAGAATAAGCTCCTCCACACGGCTCAACTTCTCCCCGTGTATCTCCGTGTCCTGAGTCAGCTCCCCCTCGTATTCCTTTTCCGCCACCAGCATCATCAGCGGGACCTTGTACATGCTGGCGGGGTAGAACCACTCCTCCCCGTTATAGTACCAGCTGTCCCCCGTGGCGGTATAGCAGTAACCAACGCTTATCTGCTGAGGGTCTATGTCCCACTCCTCCAGGAAGCTCTCCACCTTGGAGGTGAGTACAGTGTCGTCCAGGATGCTGTCCTCATCCACGCCGCTGCTGAGCTTTACCTTCTCCTGGGCCGTCTCTTCCTCCGCTTCGGCGGCAAAGGCCGGCAAGCCCGGCAGCAGCATAGCCCATATCAATACTATTGCAAGGAGTCTGAGAGTTTTCCCCATATCACATCTTCCGTTCAATTATAGTCACTACAGTTCTTTGTAGTGGGGTATTATGTCCTGATAGCTCCCGTCTTTCATCAGAAAGCCTCCGGGAATCACGCCCAGCCGGGTAAAGCCCAGTTTGGCATAAAGTTTCAAGGCTCCGGCATTGTTGCTCACCACAGCGTTGAACTGCATGATGCGAAAGCCCAGTTCCTTGGCCGTCTTCAGGCAGTGAAGCACCAGAGCCTCGCCGATCCCCCGTCCTCTGTGTTTTGAGGACACGGCATAGCTTGCGTTGCAGATGTGTCCGCAGCGTCCCACATTGTTGGGATGGAGGATATACAGGCCCAGCAGCTCTCCCTTTTCTTCGCAGACTCCGGTAAAGCTTTGGCTATGGAAGAAGTCCAGACCGCTCTCCCTGTCCAGCTCCTCCATCTGAGGGAAGGCCACGCCGTCCCTCACCACTTCGTTCCATATCTCCCTGGCCTGCTCTATATCTCTGTCTTCAAAGCGTCTTATTTCCATATCGTCCTCGTTTATCGGCCGGAGGGCTGCCTGCGCAGGGGCGGGCAGCCCTCCGGGAATTTTTCTGTGTCTCAGCTGCCGTACTCGCAGATATAGCCCACGGTGCCGGAAGACCATTCGGGATAGTCGGCGATGGGGTCGTTACGGTTATCGTTATATCCCCAGCCGTTGTTGTTCCAGAGCATGATATAGTCCTCGGCCACCTGGTCGTTTATATCCACATAAGAGGGCTCGCCCTTGGCCCAGACCTCGATGCCGGTCTCATTGTTTTCCCAGACCAGCTCTCCGTCCACCCGGTGGCATCCAATCCAGATGCGGGGCACTCCCTCCTCCTCGGCCATTCTGACCACGGTGTCAAACTCCTCCTGGGTGTTGATGGTCACCAGATGTCCGCCCATCTCCTGGCACTTGGCCGCAGCTTCTGTCCAGCTCACGTCCTCCACAATCAGCTGATATCCGTGTTCCACGGGCGTCTCGCTGGGCTCCGGGGTAGCTGTGGACTCGGCTGGAATCTCCAGCTCACCGCCATCCTGGCTGAAGTAGCCGTAGGGGTCGGTGGGGTCGGCGGTGTTTTCCGGAGGCATGGTGTCGGCAAAGGGGTCCGCAGTGGGGCTGGGGCTGGTGTTTGCCCTGGCCTGGCGGAAATCCTTGAGCATGGCGTTGAAGATTATGGCCACCACGATAAGGGCGGCGCAGAGCACCAGTATCACCGCCAGAGGCCGGCGGCGGCGCTTCTTTACGTCTTCGGCTATTTTCTTTTCCCGTTCCATATTCCTTGTGTACTGTACCGGCGGAGTCCTGACCGCCTGTCTGGACGGCACTATGGGGGCCAGCTCCGGGTTCTTCTCCTCTCTAAGTTTTGGTACGGCAGGGCTGCCCTGCTCCTTGAACTTTCTTGCTATTATCTGGGCCGGGTCGGAGGCTCTGGCCCTGGCGGCGGCCTTGGCGTCGGCTATGGGGGTGGAGGGGGCATAGACCTTTATCTCCTCGGTCTGGTCCCCGGCCTGTTCTTCCTCCGCCGGGGCCTCGTCCCCCTTTTCGATGCTGCCTACCATCATCCGCTCCAGCTCGCTGAGATCGTCGTCGCTCTTATTGAATATGGCCTCGGCAGAGGTCTCTCCGTTGAGGTATAGGTTTTTAATGCAGCTGTCCAGGGCGGCCTGCATCTCTCCCAGACTCTGGAAGCGCTCCTGGGCCTTGAACTTCACCGCCTTTTCCACGATGTCCTTCAGGCGCCGTCCGGTGCCCTTGGGGGCCTTGAAATCCTCTCCGCCCATGCGCCGCAGCTGGGCGTCTTCACACTCCCCGTCGTAGGGGAGCTTAGCGCCGTTAAGAGCATAGTACATCACCATACCCACCGAGTAGACGTCGGAGGCGGCGGAGGGGCTGCCCCGCCAGTACAGTTCCGGGGCCAGAAATTCCAGCTCCTGGCCGGACCAGTCGCCGGAAGAGGCCGGACCTATGCCTATATTTCCATCCTCGTCCACGCTTATGTTTTCAGGGTATATACCGCCCCGGCAGCTCTTGCTGCCCACCTCGGCCTCAATGCGGCCGCAGAGCTTTGAGGCGAACTCACACAGGCCCTGCTGGGACATGCCCGCAAGCTTGCTGCCCAGGGCACGGGCCGGGTCAAAGCTGGTAAACGCCATGGGTTTTCCTCCTGTTGTCTTTCTCATTTATCTTAACTGACATGGTATCACAGGTTCCATGTTATGTCAACGGAAAACCCCTGCAATACTTATTTTTCCATCTTGTCCGACAGCTTGTCTATATCCTTTGCAAAGCTCTCCAGCACCTTGTTGGGCCGGCCCTCCATGGCCTTGCAGACACGCAGCAGCCTTTCGGCGGCGGCGAGCAGCTTTTCAAAGGCTTTGCTGACGCTGCGCTGCTTGGGAGCTGCCCTCTTGATGGGCCTGGGCTGGGCCACATAGTCCCATTGTCCCGTGAGCAGGTCAAAGCGGGAGCCGCTGTAGGGGGCGGCGGCCCGGTAGCCCAGCTCCTTGTTCAGGCAGTCGGTAAAGGCTTCGGCGGCGTCCGGGTCGCCGTGGTTTACAAACACCAGCTCCGGCTTCTGCTCAAAGCCCTGGAGCCAGGCTATGAGCCCGTCCTTGTCCGCATGGCCGCTGACGCCGGGCAGCACGTCTATGGTGGCGTTGACCTGTATCTCCTCGTTGAAGAGCTTCACGTTCTTCACCCCGTCCACCAGACTGCGGCCCAGGGTGCCCTCGGACTGGTAGCCCACGAAGAGTATGCAGCACTCGCTGCGCCAGAGATTGTGCTTCAGGTGATGGCGTATACGCCCGGCATCGCACATGCCGCTGGCGGAAATTATCACTTTGGGTGTCTTATCCTCGTTGATGGCCTTGGACTCCTCCTGGCTGACGGTGAGTTCCAGGCCGGGGAAGACTATGGGGTTTATGCCGGAGCGGATGAGCTGCTGCATTTCCTCGTCCACAAACTGAGTGTCGCACTGTAGAAAGACGGTGGTTGCCTCTATGGCCAGGGGGCTGTCCACATAGACGGGGAAGTCCCCGTGGCCGGTGACCAGTCCCCGCTCCTTTATCTCCCGGATGAAATACAGCATCTCCTGAGTACGGCCCACGGCAAAGGAGGGGATGACCACGTTTCCCCCCTTGTCCAGAGTTGTCTGGATGCGCCGGGCCAGGGCAGGCACATAGTCGATGCGCTCGCTGCTGTGCTTCCTGTCGCCGTAGGTGGACTCTATCACCAGATATTGCGTATCCTTAACATGTTGAGGGTCTTTTAATATTGGCTGGTTAATATTGCCCACGTCGCCGCTGAAGCAGATCTTTCTGGTCTCCTCCCCCTCGGTGAGCCAGACCTCTATGGCCGCCGAGCCCAGCAAGTGGCCCACGTCGGTGAAGCGGATGCTGACGCAGTCGTTGACCTGGATGGGCCGGCCATAGGGGCAGGGTATCATCCGGCTTATGGCCCCCTCCGCATCCTCCAGGTCGTAGAGTGGCTCTATCTCCGGTCCGCCGTTGCGGATTGACTTGCGGCTTTTCCACTCCGCCTCGGACATCTGGATGTTGGCGCTGTCACGGAGCATGATATTACACAGCGAGCAGGTAGCGGAGGTGGCGTATATGGAGCCTCTGAAGCCCTGCTTATACAGCAGGGGCAGCAATCCCGAGTGGTCTATATGAGCGTGAGTCAGCAGCACGAAGTCCAGCTCCCCCGGAGCCACAGGCAGCGGCTCGTTTTCAAACAGGTCCCGGCCCTGTTCCATGCCGTAGTCCACCAGGCCCTTCTTGTCTCCCACCTCTATAAGAGTGCAGCTGCCTGTAACCTCATGGGCGGCGCCCAAAAAACTTATCTTCATATATGCCTCCCCCTTTTCATACTATGCATATTATTCCCTTATATCAGTCCCTGGCTGCGTTTATTTATTTTATTTTACACCACCCGGCCCCAGGCCGCAAGGAGCGTTACAAAAAGTTTAGAAAGACGGGAATAAAAATTCAAGGGGACAGCCTGTGCCGCTCCCTTGAATATATTTATACATTGGCGTTAAAAGTCAAAGAGGTTTATCTGACTGGTCTCCGGCATGTCTCCCAGGGCGCCCATAGTTTTCAAGGCTTCCAAATGGCTCTGGCTCACCTTGGGGCAGGCCCGGCCCAGCTCCTCCACAGATATGAAGCTCTTGCCGCCGTCGGTACAATGGGCCAGGTCCCAGGCCGCCGTCTCCCCCAGGCCGGAGATGGACACGAAGGGCGGGCGAAGTTTGCCGTCCTGGGTGATGGCGAATTTTATGGCGTCGGACTTGTACAGGTCTATGGGGGCAAATTCAAAGCCCCGCATGTTGAACTCGTACACTGCCTCCAGAGTCACCAGCAGATCCTCCTCGTTGGCGGTGAGGGTCTTGCCCTTCATCTCCCGTATCTTCCGGCGCACGGCGTCGGCGCCGCCGGTCATCATGGCCGCATCGAAGCCCCCCTTCTGGCTGCGCCGGTAGAAGTAGGCGC
>CALXGF010000124.1 GCA_944387735.1 uncultured Oscillospiraceae bacterium | reverse complement strand
GGGCTCCCTCAAAGGTGGGGCCGGCAGCAATGGCTGCGGAAGAACCGTAGGTGCCCAGAACCACGCTCACGCCCTCGGAAACCAGCTGAGCTGCGGCGGTGGGGGCGCGGTCGGCGGAAGAGGCGTTGTCGGCGGGAACAAGCTGCACGGTATATTCAACTCCGTCCACCTCGACGGTGGGGGTCAGGTAGTTGGCATACTGCATGCCCAGATATTCCTGCTTGCCGCCTGCGCCGGAGTCGCCGGTGAGGGGCTCAAACACGCCTATCTTAACCACGTTTTCGCCGGTAGGGGCCTCAGCGGCAGGGGCATCCTCGGCGGGGGCATCCTCGGCGGGCGCCTCGGCAACGGGAGCGCCGCCGCAGGCGCACAGAGCAAGGACCATGATCAATGCCAGTGCAAGTGCAATAATTTTTTTCATTTTCTTTCCTCCTGTTTGGATTATTACTATGCCAGGTGTCCTCATACAGCGAACATCTGTAGCTCAGTAACGATATTTTGATTATGAACTATAGGCCAATAAATTGCAATATTATTAAATGACTAAATTCATTTTTAAAAAACTATTAAATTTATGTAAATTATACAATTTTTGGCCCTGTTCTCCAATCCTGACCGGCCGTTCTCTCCTCAGTGCGTGAATAGAGCAAAGTAAACATATCATGGGCAGATGCGCCCAAGGCGAACACCTGCCGTGCGGCCGGCTCAAGATATTTGACTGCGGCCGGCTTTGTGACCACAGGTATTGTGGTTTTGCCGTCAATCCGGCGCAGATAGCTACGTCCTCTGGCATTGGCCGCTAGGAGCCGGGCAAAGGGCGGCTGCCCGTCCGACATGCCCTTGCTCAAGCCCAGGGCGGCGCAGAGGCACATACGTCTCACCCTGGCCATGGGCATGCGCCTTGCGGAGGCAGAGCATATAATCTCTCTCAGCGAGACGCCTGTCTTTACCGCAGCGTACAGTCGCTGCCCTGCTCCGTCTCCCCCGTCCTGCAGGGATACAAAGTTCTCCTCCTTCAGCATACGCAACCGGGACATTATTACAAGCTCTCTGCGCTCTCCCTCAAGGCCGCATCTTCCCTGCTCAAGCTCCCGGCAAAATACGGCCATTGCCTCCGGCGGTATATGCTCCGCCGGGTCCTGCCCCATGCTCAGAATCTCCCTCAGCTCGGAAGCCGAGCGCAGCTCTCCTTCCCCCCTCTCGTCGTGGCCGCTGCCCCGGCGTTCTATGGTAAATGGAGTCATGGACGAGTTCAGCTGCTTCAAAGCTTTCAGATACTCTACAGCCAGGATATTGTTGGGCTTATCCAAAATAGCCGCCGCATCCCCCAGCTTTTCTTCAAGAGCCTCCTGGCGGGCCGAGGCAAAGGACAAGGCCGGCCTCCGGCGCATGCGCTCCTTGATTTCTTCTATTATACTGTTTTTACTCAACAGCTCCGCCAAAAGTGCCAGCCGCTCCATCTGTCCTTCTTCGCTGCCGAAGCTCAGATGGGTGCAGCCCAAGCTGGAGAGCAGCCCCACCGCCCCGCGGGCAAATCCCTCGGCAGAGGACAGCGCCCAAGGCAAGGGCAGCTCAAAGACAAGGTCGGCTCCGCAGCGGCAGGCGGCCTCCGCCCTTGCATACTTTGAAAAGGCCGCCGGCTCTCCCCGCTGCACATAGTCCCCGGACATGGCGCAGACCACCACCGAGTCCTCCCCCAGGGCCGCTCTGCTCTCCTCTATCTGCCAGGCGTGGCCCCTGTGAAAGGGATTATATTCGCAGACTATCCCGATTATGTTCATGTACGCTCCTCCAGGGTAAAAAGTGCTTGCAATTTTCCCCGTTTGTATTAAAATAAATAAGGTAGAGTTCTACTGTGATTTTACTCAAGGAAAAGAACATTTACAATAGAAAGGAACGAAATAATGAAAATTCTTGTTATCAATGCCGGCAGCTCCTCCTTGAAGTACCAGCTCATAGACATGGAGACCGAGCAGGTCATTGCCAAGGGCCTTTGCGAGCGCATCGGTATCGACGGCCACCTGAAGCACACCCCCATGATCGGCGGCAAGAGCGTCTTTAACGAGGATGTGCCCATGCCCACCCATGCCGAGGCAATAGCCGCAGTCATTGACAAGCTCACCAGTAAGGAGTACGGCGTGGTCAGCTCCATGAAGGAGATCGACGCTGTGGGGCACCGTGTGGTCCACGGCGGAGAGAAGTTTGCCTGCTCCGTGAAAATAGACGATTCCGTCATGGCGGCCCTGGAGGAGTGCACTCCCTTCGCTCCCCTGCACAATCCCGCCAATATCACCGGCATCAACGCCTGCAAGGCAGTCATGGGCGACGTGCCCATGGTGGCTGTGTTTGACACCGCCTTCCACCAGACCATGCCCGGCAAGGCCTTTACCTACGCTATTCCCTACGAGTACTACAAGAATGACGGTATCCGCCGCTACGGCTTCCACGGCACCTCTCACCGCTATGTCTCCGCCCGCTGCGCAGAGCTTATGGGCAAGCCCATTGAAGAGCTGAAGCTCATCTCCTGCCACATGGGCAACGGCTCATCCATCTGCGCCATCATGGGCGGCAAGAGCGTGGATACCTCCATGGGCTTCACTCCCCTGGTGGGTCTGCCCATGGGCACCCGCTGCGGCGATCTGGACGCCGGCGTTATTCAGTTCCTTATGAATAAATACGGCTTCAGCATCGACGAGATGCTGAACATCCTCAACAAGAAGTCCGGCGTGCTGGGTGTCTCCGGAGTTTCCTCCGACTTCCGTGATCTGGACGCCGCAGCGGCTGAAGGCAACGAGCGGGCCCAGCTGGCTCTGGATATGTTCCATTACTGGGTGGCCAAGGTGGCCGGCTCCTATGTGGCCGCAATGAACGGCGTGGACGCCATCATCTTCACCGCAGGCGTAGGTGAGAACAGCCGGGAGACCCGTCAGGCCATCTGCGACTACTTCGGTTACCTGGGAGTTACAATCGACGACGAGGCCAACTCCAAGCGGGGCGAGGATATCATGATCTCCACTCCCGATTCCAAGGTCAAGGTCTATGTCATCCCCACCAACGAAGAGCTGGTCATCGCCAGAGATACCAGGGACATCATCGGCGGCTGAGTTTTGTAACCTGTATACTGTCCTTTTAACCGGCACGGGCCAGCCCGTGCCGGTTTTGCATTTTCTCCTCCCGCCAGTACAGCATAGCCCTGCCGACTTTGAATGGTCGGCAGGGCTATACATGGGTATGTTTCTCCTAAGGCGGCGATTACACTTCTATGGTATCCGCCGGATTCACAGCTCCGGGTATGGGCTCATACATCAGATCCGCAGGCTCCTTTATTATATTAAGCATACAGTCTCTCACCTGGGCGTTTGGTGCGTAGAGCACTCCCCTCAGCTTCTCCAGCTTTTCATCTATCTCCTGGGGAGTGTACATCACCTGATGGCCGATATAGATGAGCTTGTTGTCGGTTTTCTGCAGGCCCTCGGACTTCAGCAGCAGCTCCTCATAGAGCTTCTCTCCCGGACGCAGACCGATATACTTTATCTGGATATCCACATCCGGCTCAAAGCCGCTGAGACGTATCATCTTCCGGGCCATATCGTCTATACGCACAGGCTCGCCCATATCCAGCACAAAGACCTCGCCGCCCTCGGCGTAGGCTCCCGCCTGGAGTATCAGAGATACGGCTTCGGGGATGGTCATAAAGAAGCGGGTCACCCGCTTGTCCGTAACCGTGACAGGGCCGCCCTCGGCTATCTGCTTTTTAAACAGTGGAATCACGCTGCCGTTGCTGCCCAGGACGTTTCCAAAGCGGACGGCAATGTACTTCGTATGGTGCAGGCCGTTCATAGATTGGACCACCATCTCGCACATGCGCTTGGAGGCCCCCATCACATTGGTGGGATTCACGGCCTTGTCGGTGGAAATAAGGATAAACAGACCGGTTCCATACTCTCCGGCGGCTTTGGCCACGTTATATGTACCGAAGATATTGTTCTTTATGGCCTCGGCAGGGCTGTCCTCCATGAGAGGCACATGCTTGTGGGCTGCCGCATGGCAGACCACGTCCGGCCGGTAGGTGTCAAACACATAGCGCACCCGGCGCTCCTCCCTCACCGAACCTATCAAAGTAACAAGGTCCAGCTTGGGATAGCGGCGCCTGAGCTCCATCTGGATGTCGTAGGCGTTATTCTCGTAAATGTCAAATATTATCAGCTGCTTGGGAGAAAGAGCGGCTACCTGGCGGCAGAGTTCACTGCCTATAGAGCCGCCGCCACCGGTGACAAGAACGGTCTTGCCCTGTATTTTGTCCCTTATGGCCGCATTATCCGTATGTACCTGAGTCCTGCCCAGCAGGTCCTCTATACTCACATTCTTTATTTGCGTGAGAGTTAGTTCCCCGCTTATAAGCTTATCCAGCGAAGGAAGGGTCTTAAGCTGGGCCCCGGTACGGCTGCATATCTCCAGTATCTCGTTTCTCAGCCTGTCCGGCGCCGAGGGGATACAGAAGATGATGTCCTCAATGTCATAGCGTTTGGCAGCTTCTATTATCCTTTCGCGGCCGCCAACCACCTTAATCCCTCTCACCCGGCTACCTTTCTTTGCCGGGTCGTCGTCAATAAGGCAGAGCACACGGTTTCTTGCATGTGGATTGTTCTCCAGATCCCGTATGACCAGCACAGCCCCGTCGCCGGCCCCTATGAGCATGGTGCGCCGCAGCTTACCGTCCTTTGCGGCGTTGCGGGCTATAATATTTCTCCGCACCTGCCGGTAGGCCACCCTGGAAGCGGCCATGATGAGAAACAGCACCACGGTATAGATAAAGGGGAAGCTTCTGGGGAACAGACAATCCATAAGCTTCACAGCCATGTAATACAGAGCTGAAGCGCACACGCTGGCAAAGCCCATGGATATGAGCTCCCGCTCCCCGGCATATTCCCAGGCGCTGCTGTACAAACCGAAGATTTTAAACATGAGCAGGGCGCTTATGGAACCGGGTATCGCTCCCATCCGCAGAGTCCGCAGGAATCCGTGTACAGCCACGTCCTCCAGGGAAAAATCCATGCGCAGCATTATGGCCAGGAAGGCGGAGAGGTTGATTATTAAAATATCAATCAGGACTATTCCCAAAAGCCGCAGCCCATGTCCTGTGTTTGATTTCTTATCGGCTCTCATGCTAGACCTCTTTTCAGCTTCAGGTAAGACGGCGCTGTACATAGTTACAGGCCAGACAAGGTATTATACGCCATAATACCCTTTTTCGCAAGTGCAACAACGCTTTATACTGGAGAAGGGGGCTTTTGCCTGTCTCAGCTTCGCCGGTCCCTTACCAAAAGCAGCCTCCCCTCAGCTACTTTTATTATGGCGGTCTTTCCCGGCAGGGGCTCGTTGCTGACCCCGTACTGGTACTCGCAGTCTATTTCCCCGTCCTTCAGGGGAAACTTCGCATTTTCTATAGTGATGCCTCTGGCTATGCCGCTGATATTTAGCAGGGAAAAGAAAGGGAACTCCGGGCCCACCAAGGCGCTGTCCCTGGAGATTATCTCCATCTCAGAAAAGTCGTCAACTATCATGCCCCGCAAGCCCATAGAATCCAGCTTGAGCAAAATAGAAATATTTCCCAGGGAGTGGTCGATCCTTGCCCCCACAACCCCTATGAGAAGGAACTCCTTAAATCCCCTCTTTAAAGCCTCCCGGACCGCATAGACGCTGTCGGTATCATCCTTCTCCCTGGGCAGGAATATGGTCTCCACCGGGATATGGGGGACGGCATGGGAATCAAAGTCCCCGATAATCAGGTCCGGCTCCACAGCCAGCTTCTCAAGGTGGCTCAATCCGCTGTCACAAAAGATAAAGTAATCCCCCTGGCGGAAATACCTTTTTATTTCCTCATACCGCTCTATAGCGGCGCCGCCCACAATAACACATCTGGACATTGCTTCACCTCAAAACTCCGCCCGGAACATTTCTGCGCCGGGCAGATATGCAGACTTTATCTGTTCGCTGCCTATTATACCCGTCTTTTCTCCCCCCTGCAAGAAGATATCCAGATAATTCCGCCAAAGCGGTCTGTCTTCTAGTTCTATAGTACATAAAAAGGCGGGAAGCTCCCCATATTTGAGGGTTCCCGCCGGATTAAGCCCCATGCTCTCGTTGTTTTTCAAAAGGGCGAGGCGTCTTCTCCCAAGGCTGCCCGCAGCTTTTCCAGAGCTTTCTTTTCAATGCGGGATACATAGCTCCGGCTTATACCGCACAGCCGGGCCGTCTCTCGCTGAGTCATTGGCTCCTTTCCCGCCAGCCCGTAGCGCAGAGAAATAATCTGCGCCTCCCTTTCGTCCAGAGTTTGGGCTATACAATTTCTCAGGCAGCCGCACAGCTCCCTGCTGCCCAGAGTGTCAGCCAGATCCTCCTCCAGCGCCACCACATCCATAACCGACAGCCCATTGCCCTCGCTGTCTACGTCCAGAGCGTCCGACAAGCTCAAATCCCCCGCTGATTTCTTACTGGCTCTAAAGTGCATGAGAATCTCGTTTTCGATACAGCGGGAGGCGTAGGTGGCAAGGCGCACCCCCTTATCCGGTTTATAGGTATTGATGCCTTTTATAAGTCCAATGGTTCCGATGGAGATAAGATCGTCTATGTCCTCAGTCTGGGTAAAATATTTTTTTATGATATGTGCCACCAGTCTCAGATTGTGTTCTACCAGTATGTTTCGGCTTTCAACATCTCCCTGTATCCAACGCTCCAAATATAGTTTCTCCTCTTCCTTACTCAGCGGCTTTGGAAAAGAATCTCCGGGAGCTATGCGCAGCATCAACAGAAAGCTGTTCATCAGCAGCAAAAAAGCGGTTTCCAGCATTTTCTCACCTCGTCATATCTTATTCGCCCACAGGGTGTCCAGATTCGACGGGCGGGAATTTACATTTCCACGGCCTTGCTCCCGCAACATGTAAAGTAATGCGCTTGAAATTTTCTCCGGCTTACCATATACTTTGTGTAGGCAGCAGTTATATACGGCAACGGACCGACGTTTTGGGTGAGGTATTGGAATAAAGCGAATATGTTTCGGGGCTACTGTGCCTATGGCCATGATCTCCGCTCCTTTTTGGGAAAACGCTGCGACGGAGCCAGCCGATAGGCGGATATAGTCCCAGCCCCTACGGGCTGAACGCTGTATAGTCAAAGCGCAAATTGCCGGGAGGTACGCAGAGTTTTTGAAGCCGAACTTTTGAGAGAGATACGCCCACAAAAGAATTATTGAGGTCCCTGCTCTTTGCCATGCTTGCAATATCGGGAGCCGGGGCTGCGGCTTGGTCAAAGATCTTGGCCCGCCGGCCGGAGCGCCCGGCTGTAAAGAAATGATTTAGCTTTTGTATCCTCTATTGATAAATTTCAGCTTTGGAATTATAATTCAAAAACATCAAATTTTGTAGTTTGCATATTTTAAAATTATCGCCCTTTCAGACCAGCGCCTTGGGAGGACGGTATCCGGGGAATTGCAGAGGACTTAAAATGGATATTAAACAATTAGAATATTTCGTGGAGGTTTGCAGATACATGAGCTTTACCAAGGCTGCTGCAAACCAATATATATCCCAGCAGGGCATGAGCAAAAGTATAAAGCGTATGGAAGAAGAGCTGGGGGTGGAGCTGTTTCAGCGTACGTCCTCCTCCTTGCAGCTTACGGACTATGCCGAGTGCTTGCTGCCTTACGCCAAGGAGATAGTCCGCAACTGGCGTTTCTCCATCAATGATATGAACCTTCTTAAAAACACCAATAACGGCTCTCTCCACGTGGGCATTTCCCATGGCTTCGTAAACATTCTCCCTACCTCCTTGCTCACGGAATTCAGCCGCTCCAACCCGAAGTTCACCCTGAGAATGAACGAATACAGCGACTACGAGCTGGATCAGGCCCTTATCTCCGGCATGGTGGAGGTGGCCTTTTGTATAATGCCTGTGGATGAAACTCAGATATGTATCCACCACCTGCATAGGGAGAACACTTTCTATATGCTCAGCGAAAATCACCCCCTGGCCCAGCAGGACTCCCTGGATTTAGCTCAGCTTAAAGACGAGCTGTTCATGGGCTTCGGTGCAGACAACAAGGGTCATGTGGTCTTTTTCGAGCGTTGCCGCGAGGCCGGCTTCGAGCCAAAGTTTGCCATGATGAGCCAGGATATGAACATGATTAACGAGTTGTGCCGTAACAACATGGGCATAGGTTTCTACGTTGGAGATAAAAACAGAAAAATAGACGGAATCAAAATCATTCCTGACACCCGTTGGGAGTGGAGTTATGAGATAGGAATATGTACCTATAAAGGAAGGAAGCTCAGTAAATCTGCGGAAATATTTATTGATAAACTAAAAAACTGGACCTAAGCATTTCATAACATAACCCAGACGCCCCCATAAAATCTTTCAAGCTTGGCAGCCCCCACAACTAAAGGTTGTGGGGACTGCCGTTTTTATTGCTGTTAAATTGCTGACAATCCTGTTATATTGATAACAGCAAAAATAATTAACCCTTATCAGTGGAACAAAAGAACAGGAGGCTGCTTTAAGCAGGAAAAAGAACTATGTATCAGATTAAGTATCCTAATTTGTTTCGTCCCCTGAAGCTTGGGAGGGTAATTCTCAGAAACCGCATCTTTGCCGCTCCCACCGGTTACTGCGACCTTACCCGTGAGAATATCGCAACCGAGCCTCTTATGGCCTATTACGAGGCAAAAGCCCGTGGAGGCGCCGCAGTGGTGCATGTGGGCGAGGCTTACATTGACTCCCAGCACGGCGTGGACATCCCCAAATATCTGGCTCTGGACACCGACGAGTGTGTCTCCCCTCTTGCCACCGTGGCAGACGCCATAGCAAAACACGGCGCAGTCCCCTCCATAGAGCTGATGCACGCCGGAATGTTCTCCAGCCAGTCCTTTATTGAAGGCCATCAGATATGGGCTCCCAGCGAGACCAAGGTCTCCGGCACCAAGGCCGGCGCCCGCCTGGCGGGAGCAGTCATCCCCGAGATGCCTGAAGAGGTCATCTATCAGATAATCGAGCAGTATGCCCAGGCCGCTCTCCGAGTACAGAAGGCCGGCTTCAGGATGGTCCTGCTCCACGGCGGCCACGGCTGGCTGCTCAACCAGTTCCTCTCCCCTCTGGTGAATCACCGCACCGACAAGTGGGGCGGCAGTCCCGAAAACCGGGCCCGCTTCGCCGTAATGGTCTGCGACCGCATCAAGGAGGTCTGCGGCAAGGACTTCCTTATAGACTTCCGCATCAGCGCCGACGAGGTCAATTCCGTGGGTTACCACATCGACACCGGCATTGAAATCGCCAAAGCAATAGACGGTCACTGCGATATCATCCACTGTTCCTGCGGTAATCACGAGGTCATCGAGTCCTTTGTTGTCATGCACCCCTCCATGTTCCTGCCCGACGGCGCAAACCTCCGTTTTGCCGCCGAGATAAAGAAACATGTCAAGACCCCCGTTGCCAGCGTCGGCGCTTTCAACGAGCCCGCCATGATGGACAAGCTCATCGCCGACGGCGTCGTGGACGTTCTGGAGATCGCCCGCAGCCTTATCGCCGACCCCGACATGCCCAACAAGGCCCGTGCCGGCAAGGACTGCGACATCAACGAGTGTCTGCGCTGCTACACCTGCTTCAGCCAGCTGATAACCACCGGCCAGTACGGCTGCGCCATCAACCCCATTATCGGCCGTGAGCTGGAAAACAAGTACGACATTCCCGCCAACCGCAAGTGCAAGGTAGTGGTCATCGGCGGCGGTATCGGCGGTATGGAGGCCGCCCTGGACTGCGCAAAGCGGGGCCATAAGGTGATACTCCTGGAGAAGGCCGACAGGCTTGGCGGCGTGCTGCTGATAGAGGATGAAGTTGCCTTCAAGGCCAAGCTCAAGAAATACATCCAGAGGCAGGCTGACCGCTGCATGAATAACCCCCATATCGACGTGCGTCTGAACACCAAGGCCACGGCAGAGTTGGTCTCCTCCCTGGAGCCCGACGCCGTTATCGCCTGCCTGGGTTCTACTCCCGCAATCCCCACATACCTCCCCGGCTGGGACGGAAAGAACGTCATGAACGCAGAATACGCCTATACCCATGTTGACGAGATCGGTCAGAAGGTCGTTGTCATCGGCGGCGGTCTTGTAGGCTCCGAGCTGGCCATCCATCTGGCTCAGAACGGCCGTGACGTGACCCTTATGCACCGCCATGAGGAGATAAAGTTCGGCGCCAACGGTCTCCACGGCCAGGCTGTGAACGAGCAGATAAAGATTCTTAAGATAAACACCGCCATGTCCACCAGCCCTGTGGAGATAACCGAAGATGGCGTGCTTGGCCGCAGCGCCCAGGGCGACACCTTCTACAAGGCAGACACCGTAATCTATGCCGTAGGCCAGAGGCCCCTGGCAGACGAGGCCGAGCAGTTCCGCTTCTGCGCCCCTGAGTTTTATATAGTCGGAGACTGCGGCACTCCCGCCACCATTTACCAGGCCACCAGTCAGGCATACTACGCATCCAGAGACATCGGACGAATCTAAGGAGTAGATATGACTAGCTTCAATAAATACACCCACGTTTTTGAGCCCATACGCATCGGCAATATGACGGTGAAAAACCGTATCCAGTTCTCCCCCATGGTCAGCAGCCTCTCCACACCCAGCGGCGGAGTGTCCAGCGAGCTTCTGGGCTATGTGAAGTCCCAGGCCCGCACCGGCGTAGGCGTGATTACCATAGGCTCTACCCCCATCGACCACATTAACGGCGTGGACTTTTTCGGAGCTCTGGATGTGACCAGCGATGATACTACCCCATATTCCTCCTTATCTCTCCCATCATAGTCAACCGGGGTATGGGTACCGCTGTGGATGTGGGCACCGCAATGGTATTTTACAGCGTTGCCACTATAGTTGGCGGCGTAGTCTTCGGTGCTCTGGAGAAAATATTCAAGCACCGCACTTTGGGCGTTTTCCTTCTGGGTGTTGCAGTCAGCATTATCGGTCTCTACTTTGCTCAGAGCTTCGCCATGGTTTGCCTCTGGCTGGTACTCAGCGGCATTACCTCCACCGGCATCATTCCCGGCTGCATCAATGCCTATGACGGCCAGGTCAGGAAAGAAGATGTGTTCCTGGCAACAGGTATTACCGAGTCCGGCGTCAATCTGGGCGCCTTCCTAAGCACCCCCTTTATCGCCCTTATAGAAGGCTTTGGCGGTTCTGCAGATCAGGCTTTGATCTTCTCCCCCATAATTCTTATCATTATGGCCTTCATAACCGTCAGGTGCTGCAAGAAAGCTTGATTACCTCCTTTTCCCAACTCATTTTTTAATACCCCCGGCGCTCCACGTGCAGCGCCAGGAGAACTTCCGCTCCGGCGGCTGTATTGGAAACAATGCGTCCGCTGCTGCGGGAGTTTTTCTTTTGCCATATTCTTTGCATGTCCTGTGCTCCCTTTACTCTTAGAAAACATATATTATTAAAATGGAAACGTCCGGCTCAAAGGCCGGACGTTTCCATTTTGGAATAGTTTTCTCTTTTTATTTACATGAGCTTTCTGAAGAGCTCAGTGAGGTCTGCAACGCTGGTGTCTCTGGGGTTGCCGGGACGGCAGGCGTCGTCATAAGCGCTCTGAGCCAGGAAGGGCAGGTCCTCTTCCTTCAGGGCCTCCAGCTTTGCGGGGATGCCCACGTCGGCGCTGAGCTGCTTGACGGCGTTGACGGCGGCGGTGCGGTACTCCGCAACACTCATCTCGTCCACACCCTTGACTCCCATTGCTCTGGCTATCTCCCGGTACTTCTCGCCGGTATAATCTGCATTATATTCCATAACAATAGGCAGCATCATGGCGCAGGCCACGCCGTGGGGAGTGTCGTATACGGCGCCCAGGGTGTGAGCCATAGAGTGAGCGATACCCAGACCCACATTGGAGAAGCCCATACCGGCTATATACTGGCCAAGAGCCATGCCCTCCCGGCCTTCCTTGGTACCGGCAACGGCATTACGGAGGTTTGCGGAGATGAGCTTAATTGCCTCCAGGTGGAACATGTCGGTCATCTCCCAGGCGGCGAGGGTAGTATATCCTTCGATGGCGTGGGTGAGGGCGTCCATACCGGTGGAGGCGGTGAGTCCCTTGGGCATGGAATCCATCATTTCAGGGTCCACAACAGCCACGATAGGCATGTCGTGAGGATCAACGCAGACGAATTTCCGCTTCCGCTCCACGTCGGTGATGACATAGTTGATAGTGACCTCGGCGGCGGTGCCGGCGGTGGTGGGCACGGCAATAATGGGCACGCAGGGTTTCTTAGTGGGGGCCACCCCCTCCAGAGAGCGCACGTCGGCAAACTCCGGGTTATTAATTATGATGCCGATGGCCTTGGCGGTATCCATAGCGGAGCCGCCGCCTATAGCCAGAATGTAGTCCGCTCCGGCGGCCTTGAAAGCCTCCACGCCGTCTACCACGTTTTCAATAGTGGGATTTGGTTTGATATCTGAAAAGACGGCATATGCCAGGCCCTCGGCGTCCAGGATGTCGGTGATCTTTGCAATGACGCCGTGCTTGAGCAAAGTGGGGCCGCAGCAGATAAGGGCTTTCTTGAAGCCCCCGGCCTTCACCTCGGCAGGAATCTCCCTGATTGCCCCTGCGCCGTGATAAGAAGTCTGATTGAGCATGATTCTGTTTGCCATGATTCAAATACTCCTTTCAAAAATATCCTGTGTAGCTGCCATTTATTTTATCCTTTCACGATTATATTATCTTGCCCAAAATTTGTCAATGAAATAACAATTAATTTTCTGTGTTCTTTTTTTGACCTCGGCGTCTGCTTAGAGTCAAAGCGACTGCATCCGGGGGTCTTCCAAGGGAATACCCGTGAACTTCCAGTATTCAGGCTGCCGATAAATTCCGGCAGCCTGCGGCCTCTTAAAGCTTTTATTCTATTGGGCCGCTTTCAGCAGCTGCTTGGTATAGGGGTGCTGGGGATGCTCAAAGATATCCTCCACGCTGTTTTGCTCTACTATTACTCCCTGCTGCATCACCAGTACTCTATCACATATCTGGTATATGACGTTCAAATCATGGCTTATAAACAGGTAGCTCAGCTCATACTGTTTTTTCAGGCTGTACAGAAGCCTCAGTATCTGAGCCTGTATGGTCACATCCAGGGCGCTCACCGGCTCATCGGCTATAATTAACTTAGGCCGTGTAATAACCGCAGCCGCAATGGACACCCTCTGGCGCTGACCGCCGGACAAATCTCCCGGCAGCCGGTCTGCATACTCCGGACCCAGTCCCACTTGGTTCAGCACCTCATTTACCAGGGCTTTTCTCTCTGGGGAGCTGCGGCCTCCCTGTATCTTCAAAGCTTCCTCCAGTATCCAGCCCACGGAGCGCACCGGGTTAAGGCTGCTGAATGGGTCCTGAAAGACCATCTGTGGATGCTGAGAATGGTGTATTATCTCCCCGTCATAGTCCTTGAGAAGTCCCAGCACCGCCCTGCACAGTGTGGTCTTGCCGCTGCCGCTCTCCCCCACAAGGCCCACTGTCTCCCCGCTGTTTATAGTAAAAGAGACGTCATGGAGCACCTGGCGACGCTTGCTGCGCCCCCCAAAGAGGCTGCGCCCCTCCTGGTAATAGCTGTTGAGATGTCTGACTTCCAATATGCTTTCCATATCCGCCCCTCCTCATATCAGCCGTTTATCCCGGCCTGGGATGGCGGCAATCAGCTGCTTGGTGTATTGGTGCCTGGGCTCACGGAAGATATCCTCCACGGCTCGGTCTTCCACCAGTTTGCCCCGCTGCATGACGCAGACCCGGCTGCACAGGCGGCGCACCACATTGAGATCGTGACTGATAAGCAGGATAGCCATATTCTGTTCCCTGTTGAGTCTTTTCAGCAGGGCCAGTATCTCCCCCTGCACCGACACGTCCAGAGCCGTGGTAGGCTCGTCGGCCAGCAGCAGCCTTGGGCGGCTGATAATTGCGGCGGCTATCATTACCCGCTGCAGCATGCCCCCGGAGAGCTCGTGGGGATACCGGCCGTAAATACGCTCCGGTTCATGGAGGTCGGCCTGAGCCATTGCCTCGAGAGCTCTCCGGCGGCGCTCCCCACGGCTGAGACGGCTGTGGTTTTTAAGACATTCCTCCACCTGGGGGCCAATGCGCATCACCGGGTCCATGCTGGTCATGGGCTCCTGAAACACTACGCCCAGTTTATCTCCCAGGATATCCAGCATTTCCTTTTCGCTGCAGCTGAAGATCTCCTGTCCGTCCAGAGTAATGCTGCCGCCGACATCGGCCTTTTCCCTTGGCAGCAGCCCGCTGATGGACATGGCGGTGACGGTTTTCCCGCTGCCGCTCTCCCCTACCAGGCCCAGTATCTCTCCCTCTTCAATAGAGAGATTCAGCCCGTCCACGGCAAAGCGATCCGCTGCGGCGTCTTTAAAATGGACCCGCAGGTCCTTAATATTCAATACCTTGGCCATGGCCTCACCTCTTTAACTGCAAGCCTTCGCCCAGGAGGCTGAAGCCCAGTATCAGCAGGACTATGGCGCCGCCGGTACCCAGGGCATACCAGGGTGCGCTGTAGAGAAAGCTCTGGCTGTCGCTGAGCATGGAGCCCAGGCTTGCATAGGGCGGCTGAATACCTATGCCCAAAAAGCTCATGCTTGCCTCGCTGAGTACGGCGTTGTTGAAGCCTATAGTCACTGCGCTGAAAAGCACCGGCAAAGTGTTGGGCAGGATGTGCCGGAACATTATCCTAAAGCCCCCGGCGCCCATTATTTTCGCACTTTTGATATAATTCAGCTCCCGGCAGCGGGCAAACTCGCTGCGGACGATCCTGGCAAAGCTAGGAATGAACAGGATGCCCAGGGCCAGGATTATATTCTCCGTGCCCGGTCCTGCCACCGTGACTATGACCAGGGCCAGCAAAAAGGCCGGAAAAGCCGTTATGGAATCGCATACTCTGGTTAGTATCAGGTCCGGCAAGCCCCCGTAGTAGCCGCAGAGACTGCCTATTATTATTCCTGCCACGCAGCCAATAGCCACAACGCACAGAGCAATGACGAAACTGGTGCCGGCTCCGTCCACCACCCGGCTGAAAATATCCCGGCCAAAATTGTCGGTACCCAGCAGGTGCTGGAGGCTAGGGTGGGAAAACTTAGCCCCGGCGTCCATGGCGGTTGGGTCGTAGGGAGTCCAGAACCAGCCCATTACTATGACGCAGACCATAATAAAGCTTATGGCCCCACCGGCAAAAAGGAAGGCATCGGCTCTTTTTTTCATGTCTGCCCCCCTTACAGCCTGCGTATTCTGGGGTCGGCCAGCTGATATAGCAGGTCGGCCACAAAGTTGACTATCACTATCCAGGCCGCCATCACCACCACTATTGCCTGCACCACCGGGAAGTCCCGGTTGGATATGCTGGCAAGAAGCAAACGGCTGACGCCGGGGATGGTAAAGACCTGTTCGATTATTATGCTGCCTGTCATTATCTCCGCCGCCGACACGGCCAGAAAGCTTATAACGGGAATAAGGGCATTTTTCAGCACATGGCGTCGGAGTATCTTCTCCCGGCTGCTGCCCCGGCTGCGGGAAGTGCGCACATAGTCCTGCTGCAGCTGGCTTTGGATGGAGCTGCGCAGCATCTTTACCGTCATGGCAATACGGGGTATGGCAATGGCCAGGGCCGGTAAAGCCAGATAGCCCAGGCACTGAGACCAGCTGACGGTGTAAGACACAAAATTTCCGGGGACGAAAAGCTTCAGTACATTTCCCAGGAAATAGCAGGCCAGCATACCTATAAAGAAAGGCGGCACGCTCATTATTATCTGGTCCAGAGCCGTAATGCTCAGATCCATTATCCGGCTCTCCGTACTGCCCGCCCAGATTCCCAGGGGGACGGAGAGCGCTATGGTAAAGGCAAAGGACAGCAGGGTTAGCAGAGCAGTCACAGGCAGCTTATCCGCCAGCATATCGCCCACCGGCATCCGGTAGTTATAGCTCTCCCCCATATCCCCTCTGACAAAGCCTCTCAGCCAGTCAAAGTAGCGCACCAGCACCGGCCTGTCCAGACCCAGCTCCTGGCGCAGAGCCTGTCGGGCCTCCTCCGTGGCTTCGGTGCCCAGCATGTCAGTGGTAGGGTCGCCGGGAATTATCTGGAAGGCCAGGAAGGCAAGGAGGGAAACGATGAACAACGTAATAATGAGAGCGCAGGTTTTCTTTGCTATATATTTCACTCTCCCCGCCTCCTTTCTCTCTGTTTTTCTTTAGTCCTCAAAATACAGGCAGGACATGTCTATAACATACAGGGGGTAAAACCGGAATCCCTGAAGCCGGGGATTGACGGCCACGAAATCCGCCAGGTCCTGAATGTAGACGTTTGCCGCAGTATCGCTGAGTATCTCCAGACACTGCTTGTACAGGGCAGTCTGCTCCGCCTCGTCGGTAGAAGACTGGGCCCGGGCAAAAGTCTCGTCATACTGGGGGTTGTTGTAGTTTATCATGTTCTTCCCGTTATCGCTGACCCAGCGGGCCAGCAGGGCGCTGGCGTTCAGAGTGCTTGCGTCAAAGCCGCAGACCGTGGCCTCAAAATTTCTGTTGCCGTATACCTCGGTGAGCCAGGTGTTCCACTCCACCTGCTGTATCTGGGCGTCTATGCCCACAGCCTTCAGCTGCTCCACCAGGACCACAGCAGTATCCACATGGGGCTGATAGTTGCTGGGCACGGTAATTGTGAAGCTGAA
>CALXGF010000123.1 GCA_944387735.1 uncultured Oscillospiraceae bacterium | reverse complement strand
CCAGCATGGCCTGCTCCTGCTCCACATACCTGCCCCGGCGTATCATCAGCACGTCGGCGCCGTACTCCGCCAGGATGCGGGAGCAGGCGGGCCCGGCAATGATATGGGTCAGGTCCAGCACCTTGATTCCGGACAGGGGGCCTCTGGAATTGGGCTTGCCCCAGTCGGGCACGGGGCCTTCGGCCTCCTTGTCCTGGCGGATAAGGGGCATGGCCTTTACGGCTTTGCCCACTTCGCTGCTCTCCCACTCCTCCCGGCTGCGTATCATGCAGCCGCAGGTCTCGCAGTCAAAGGCCAGTTCCTCCAGCTCCAGGGCGGTGGAGCGGGCGGTGATCTGAGAGATCTCCTTTCTGTCCTTTTTGATGGAGAACATGGAGTACTTGGACGAGGGCTTGGACAGCCCCAGGGCCTTTACCAGACGCTCCTGCTGGTTCTGATAGTAAACGTGGAAGGACACGTCTCTTCCGTCCTTGGCCCGGTATTTATAGAAGGAGCCGTTGAGGGCGTTGTTCACCATGGTGGCAGACTTGACCCTGAGCTTTGTGAACTCCTTGCCATTGTGGTCGGCCATGTACAGGCGAATGGCCTGGAGTCCTGCAAAGGCCACGTCGCACACCGTCTGGGCGCCGGTCACGTCGTCTCCCCGGAGCTGCCCTATTTCCGTGGCAACGCTGCTGCAAGCGGACAAAACGGCGGCTATAGCCGGAGTCTGAAGTATCTTCTCGTCTTTGAAAAGCTTTTTCACCCCTGGCCTGCTCTTGGCCAGCAATGCCGCTGCCAAAACTCCGGGAAAAGGATTGGCCTGGAAGCAGGATTTGTTGAACTGTGCCTCTCTTCCCGGCTGGGCAACAAAGGTGGTCGGTATGGGCTTGATGTCATAGCGCTTCACCAGATCTTCAAATATGACCTGGGCCTCTCGGGCTTTTTTTAACATGACTTCCTGAGTTGACATGGTCTATGCCTCCTTGCTTATTTTTCTTATAAACTGTAGTTTCAGATTATACCATTATACACTGTCTAATTCAAGAGCTGTCCCGTTTTCCGATCAGCTTGTTCCCGGCCATCTGCCCGGGGCCTTCCACAGTTTCAGACACTGAATTTTTCCAACTTATTAATAAATCTGAAGATGCAGTTTTCCCGGGAACAAAAGGTTTTTTTTACTGTCATATAAGTAAAGGCCAAAGGACGGGGCAGGGCCTCACGGCCATTAAAAAATTTGCAGTTTTAAGAAAAAATTCAGGAACTTTCTTTTTACCATAACGTCTATTATGGTAAACCGGGTAATAGAGGCCAGAAAGAGAAAAGGAGACCGAATATGACACGCTACACCACTGAAAATTACGGACGGCACCTGAGCCGTTCTCTTAGCCGTAAGAAATCTCGGCGCAAGCGCCGGAGGAATTCCTCCATTGCGGTTTCTATGCTCGTTGTATGTACAGTAATAATGGTCTCTGCCATTGCTTCTGCCTTGGAACTATACATGCCGGACGCCTTTGCTGCCGGCAGCCAGGAACTGACGGATCTTGTTCCGGCTCAGGAGCTGGCCGCAGCTGAGTTCCCCCCAGCTTCCCCTGAGGCGGAAAACGGAGAGCCGGCCCCCGTCCAGCCCTCCCCCAACGCCGCCGTGAGCTATGACTACTCCCGGCCTGTGCCCCAGTCCCCCGCCGTGGATGACAGCTATTTTAACGACGCCGTATTTATCGGCGACTCCCGCACCCAGGGCCTCATAACTGCCACCGGGCTGTATAACGCCACGGCCTTCACCCACCAGGGCCTTACTGTGGACACCGCCTTTAAGGACCTGATCGTTGAGATCGACGGCCAATACTATACGGCGGTAGACGCCCTCAGCCACGCCCAGTTCAGCAAGGTGTACATCATGCTGGGCATCAACGAGACCGGCTGGATATACAGCAGCAAGTTCATCGAGGGCTACGGCCGTATAATCGACGCAGTTCGCAGCGCAAACCCCGAGGCCCAGATCTATATTCAGGAGATACTCCCCGTCTCCAACAGCGTATCCAATAGCCACGACTACATAAAAAACGGCAAGATCGACGAATACAACCAGCTGCTCCAGCAGCTGGCGGATGAAAAGCAGGTATACTTTGTAGATACCGCCTCTGCCGTAGCCGGAGCCGACGGCAGCCTGCCGGAGGATGCGGCAGTGGACGGCATACATCTCAAAAATTCCTATTGCCAGCAGTGGCTGGACTATCTTAAATCCCACACCGTCAGTTGAGAAAGCAACAAGAAAGAGAGACAGGAAAAATGAAAAAGCTGAAAAAAGCCCTTGCCCTTGTGTTCATCCTTAGCATTTCGGCGGCCCTGGCCGCCTGCGGCAGCAGCTCATCCAAGGAAATAGACGCCCAGGCTCTGGCGGATGAACTGATGGAGAAGGTGGAGTTTGTAGACGAGCTCAGCCCGGTTAAAAGCGAGATGGTCCCCAAGCTCTACGGCATAGACAACGCTGAAGAAGCCTATGTATACATGGGCAGCGGGGCCACTGCCGAGGAAGTGGCGGTTTTCAAATTCTCCGATGAGCAAGCTGCAAAAGACGGCCTTTCCAAAATCCAGGATTATCTCTCCGCCCGGAAGGACAGCTTTGCAAACTACATCCCCGGAGAGGTGGCCCGGCTTGATAACGCCGTTATAAAACAGAGCGGAGAGTATCTGGCGCTGTGCGTTTCCGAGGGCGGCACAGCCTCGGAGATAATTTCCAGGTATATGGGTTGAAAACACCGAAAATGAAAAGATAGCCTGTAAGCTGAATGCTCACAGGCTATCTTTTTACGATAACGGCTCCTGACTGAAGCAGACAGTCACGGCAAACACTCCCTCATAGCCCAGTTTTTCATATTCCTCCGGGTGTTCAAAGTATTTCACATCGTAGGATGACACACTGTCCTTATCGGTGAAAATCTGTATGGCCAGGGGTATCTCCTTATCGTAGGTTATCTCCTCCCGCTCGGTGAGATAGGAGGTGGTTCGGCTCATAGCTGAAAGCTCCTCATCCGCCTCCCGGTCCCCGGAAGTTGCGCTGAACCCCGAGCCGGTCTGCACGGCTATACGACAGCCCATAGTGATATCGTCAAAGCTCAGGGCAATTCGCCCGCTGCTCTCGGTGAGCATCTGTCTGTCCACCAGCCACTGGGTCCATTCCCCGTCTTCCAGCTTCCAGGTTCTTATTCTCAAGCTACTGACGCTGTCGTCGGCGGAGAAGTCATAGATGTACTGTCCCGCCTTGCCTCCAAGCAGCTGGGCCATCTTCTCCTCATCCTCGTTCAGCTGCGCAGGTTCAATGTACAATTCAGGCTCCGGGGATTGCCGCTTTTCTCCGGCGCAGCCCGGAAGAGAACACACCGTAAGTACCGCCAGCAGCATGGCAAAAGCCTTTTTCATATTTGGTCTCCTTTAGATCAAATCTTGTGCTTTCCAAATCTCTCGTCGTAAACTGGGCAGCAGACAGACTCTGCCGCCCGGCAACCGCTCGTCCATGGGGCAAAAGCCTCTCCAGCCCAAGCCTCCGTTTTTCTTCCACTTACTCCTTCTTTCCGAAGGGCACAAAGAACAGCAGGCGCAAGGCCGCTGAAAGCATATCCAGCCGGCGGCAAGGCAGTATACGGGAACTCTCCACCAGGTTTTTTCACGTTAATGCCCCTTATTCTAAAACCCTTTTATCTGAAAACTTTCCAGCCCTTTGGCGGGGCGGAGATATAGCCGCTGCCCCGGAGCAGAAAACGCCAGGGGTAGTCCGCCGCCTCCCCGGCATAGTCGATGTTTATCCTCCTATCGGTACAGACCTCCGGGGTCTCCCCTTCGGTCCCCTCTATATACAGCTCCTCGCCGCACAGGTCCATGCCGTAGTGCTCCATGCCTATGCCCATAGCCTGGGTCAGATTCCCCGGCCCCTTGCAAAGCTTCAGCAAATCCTCCGTCCCTCTGCGCTCCTTCATCAGCGCCAATCCCTCTACCGGCTCCAAAGCCCGTATCAGTATGGCCTCCGGCCTCTCCTCCGTGCTGGCCACCACGTTCATGCAGCTGTGCAGACCGTATATCCTGTACACATAGGCGTAGCCCCCTGGGCCGTACTGTATGGCGGTGCGCTTGGTGCGTCGGGCCCTGTAGGCGTGGGAGCCGGCGTCCTCCGGGCCGATATAGGCCTCAGCCTCTACAATTATCCCGGCGGTAAGGCCCTCCGGACCTTGGTGCACCAGCTTCTTGCCTATAAGCTCCCGGGCCACCGTGAGCCCGTCCCTTAAATAGAAGTCCCGCTCCAGCTTCATATCCGGATTACCATCGCCTTTCTCCCCCGGTCCCGGTTCTCTGCCGGGCTCGGTTTTTTTGTTTTGAATACAGGATATACGAAATCCGAAGCAAAAGCAAGGCCAGTGTCGGGAGTATTTTCTGAAAGAGAGAAAAATTTACATCCTTTTTCTCTCTTTTTCACAACAATACATTGACAGCTTTTCGGCTATATGCTACACTTTTTACAAGGTGTGAACGGATATTCACGAGAATATACGTCAAAGATCATTATTAAAAGATTCAGGAGGTAACACCATGGCTTACAACGGCTTTGCCATAGACAAGTATCTGGACGCAGCGGAGGTCACCCGCCAGCTGGACGAGCTTATAAAGAAGCCCGTATATTCCATCCGTAAGGATAAGCTGGAGGACTATGTCCAGCACTATTTTGAAGAGAAGTGCCCCAAATCCAAGGCCATGATAAGCGAGGCCAAGAAGGTCATCCCCGGCGGCGTGCAGCACAACCTGGCCTTCAACTATCCCTTCCCCATAGTTATCACCAAGGCTGAGGGCGCCAAGCTCTATGACCTGGACGGCAACTGGTACTACGACCTGCTCCAGGCCGGCGGCCCTACCATCATCGGCAGCAACATGCCTGCGGTGAGGGAAAAGGTTATCGACCTGCTGAACACCTGCGGCCCCTCCACCGGACTTTTCCACGAGTATGAATACAAGCTGGCCAAGAAGATTTCCGAGCTGGTGCCCTCGGTGGAGATGTTCCGTATGCTGGGCTCCGGCACCGAGGCCTGCATGTGCGCCGCCAGGATAGCCCGCCTCAAGACGGGACACAAGAACATTTTGAAGATGGGCGGAGCCTACCACGGCTGGTCCGACCAGCTGGCCTACGGCATAAGGGTCCCCGGCACCAAGGGCCTGCTGTCCAAGGGCGTGCCCAATTTTGTATTCAAGCACACCGACGAGTTCTTTCCCAACGACCTGGAGGATCTGGAGCGGAAGCTGAAAGCCAACCGCTTCAACGGCGGAACCGCAGCGGTGTTCATAGAGCCCGTGGGCCCGGAGAGCGGCACCCGCCCCGTGAGCCGGGAGTTCATCAGGGGGGCCGCCAAGCTAACCAGAGACTTCGGCGCTCTGCTGATCTTTGACGAGGTGGTCACAGGCTTCCGCATCGGTCTCAGCGGAGCCCAGGGCTACTTCGGCGTTGACCCGGATCTCACCATTTTCGGCAAGATAGTGGCCGGCGGCTATCCCGGCGCCGGCGGCGTCGGCGGCCACGCCGACTGTATGGCCCACCTGGGAGCCGGGCTGGATTCCTCCGGCAAGAAGGTCTCCAAGGCCATGTGCGGCGGCACCCTGGCCGCCACCCCCATCTCCTGCGTGGCCGGCTATTACACCCTCTGCGAAATAGAGCGCACCAACGCCTGCGAGGTGGCGGGCCGCATGGGCGACCGGCTCACCAAGGGGCTACAGGAACTCATCGCCAAATACTCCCTGCCCTTTGTGGCCTTCAACCAGGGCTCCATCTGCCACCTGGACAGCGTGGGCACCATGCACTTTGCCATTGACTGGAAGAAGCCCTGGACTATCCCCGGCATCCTGAAGGAGACCGGCATCCGTCAGAAAGAGATGGAACACATTGGCGCAGCTTACATGGCCGAAGGTCTGGTAACTCTGGCCGGCTCCCGCCTATACACCAGCGCCGCCTACACCGAAGAGATGATAGACGATGTGCTCAGCCGCTTTGACCGGGTCTTTGCCAACTGCGGCAGGGTGGAGGTGTGAGCATGTACTACAGCGAGGCCCAGGCCCGGGACCTTGTGGTAAAGGCCGGCCATATGCTTCAGGAAAAGGGCCTGGTGGAGCGCACCTGGGGCAACATCAGCGCCCGCATTTCCGAAAGCCGCTTCGTCATTACCCCCAGCGGCCTGGCCTATGAGGATCTCAGGCCGGAGCAGCTGGCTCTCTATGACCTGAGCGACGGCAGCTGGCAGGGCCCCTGCAAGCCCTCCAGCGAGAAGGGCATCCACGCCGACGCCTACCGCCTCAGGAGCGATATCTCCTTTGTCATACACACCCATCAGGACATGGCCAGCATCTGCGGCATAAAGGGCGAGGCTTTGGATGTGGGCGACGCTCTGCCCGGCGGCATAGCTCCCTGCGCAGCTTACGGTCTGTCCTCCACCAAGAAGCTTCGCCGGGCCGTGGCAAAGGAGCTGGAACTCAATCCCCAGTGTCAGGCCGTTCTCATGCGCCGCCATGGCGTTTTGTGTCTTGGCCGCAACATGGAAGAGGCTTTCAGCCTGGCGGCAAAGCTGGAGGAGGACTGCTCCCGGCGTTTCCGGTCTCTGGTCAAGGAGCCTGAGATCCCCGCATCTGTTCCTGAGCTGGGAGACAGCTTCAGGGACGGGGATTACTTCAGCCTGAAGCTTTGCGGCCTGGAGCGGAAATGCAATATCTACCGGAAAAACGGGGACTCCGCCGCCGAGCTTCACGCCGCCATATACCGGGAGAGCCCGGCCCAGTGCATACTTTACAGCAGAGACCCCTATGTCTGCCAGGTAAGCAGTCGCCTCGGACGGCTGCGGCCCATGCTGGACGACCTGGCCCAGATAGCCGGGGCGGATATCCTCTCCGTTCCGGCGGAGGCGGGCAGAGTCCTTAAAGCCCTGAACGGCCGCAGCGCCGTGCTGCTGAAGGGGGGCGGCGCCCTATGTATGGGCGAGGCCCCCGACGAGGCGGAGGCAGCGCTGCGTCTGCTGGAAAAGGGCTGCAGAGCCCAAGCCTACGCCTGGGCCGTGGGGGGCTGCCGCCCCCTGAGCTACGGCGACGCTCTGCTGCAAAGGCTCATATATGTGAAAAAATATTCCAAGAAGAAACAGCGAGGTTAGGCCCATGCTGAAAAAGCTCAGTCCGGAAAAGTTGGAGGAGATACTGGAGACCGGTATTGAGATCTTTGCCGAGAATGGTCTCCACGCTGCACCCATGGCCTCCATAGCCCGGCAGGCCGGGGTGAGCGTGGGGGTGCTGTACAAATACTACGCCAATAAGGAGGACTTCTTCCGCTCCTGCCTGCGCCACAGCCTGGATTCTCTTGAGGGCCTGCTCCGGGAGGTCACCTCCAAGGAGGACAAGCTCCTCAACTACAGCCGCCAGCTCATTCGGGCCCTTCAGAGTTTCTCAGCATTGCATCCAAGCCATATAAGGATGTATCATCAGATAACCGTCTCCAGCGGGGAGGCTGCCAGGCTGCTGGCCTCCGAGATCGAGGGCCTCAGCTCCCGGCTGTATACCCGGCTCATATCTCAGGGCCGGGAGTCCGGTGCCCTGCGCCGGGATATGGAACCGGGGCTCTTCGCCTTTTTCTTCGACAACCTGCTGATGATGCTCCAATTCTCCTATTGCTGCGACTACTATAAAGCCCGTATGGAGCTCTACTGCGGCGGTATGCCGGAGGATTCGGCCGTGGAGGAACAGCTGCTGAGATTTCTGGAGTCGGCCTTTACCTTTGAGAGAAGTTTGGTCCCCCACGGGGATTCGAGAGGTGAAAATCGTTGACATACGTACTTGCATATGATATAGGTACAACAGGCGTAAAGACCTGTCTCTTCTCCGTAGGAGAGAGAATAGAGCTGCTCTCCAGCAGCCAACGGGGCTACGGTCTCTACATACTGCCCGACGGCGGGGCGGAGCAGGACAGTGACGAGTGGTGGCAGGCAATGTGCTCCACCACAAGAGAGCTTTTTTCCAAAGTCGATATCAGCCCCTCCATGGTGGCCGGCATCTCCTTCTGCTCCCAGATGCAGGGCCTTGTGCTGGTGGACAGAGAGGGTATACCGGTGCGCCGCCCCATGAGCTACATGGACCAGCGGGCAAAGGAAGAGCTGCGCCGGGGTATTGCCAACGGGATACAGGTGGCGGGAGCCAACATATTTAAGCTCCTCACCAGCCTGCGCCTAACGGGAGCGGTGTCCAGCAGCGTGAAGGACCCCCTGTGGAAATACAAGTGGGTCCAGGCCCACGAGCCGGAGAACTTCCGCCGGGTCTGGAAGTGGCTGGACGTGAAGGAATATCTCATACTCCGCTGTACCGGCGAGGCGGTGATGACCAGGGACAGCGCCTTCTCCACCTTCCTTTACGACACCCGCAAGGGCCGCGGCTGCTGGAGCGAGAAGCTATGCTCCATGTTCGGAGTGAATATTGAACATATGCCCCGGCTGGCGGAGGCCACGGAGCAGGTAGGCTCTCTCACTCCCCAGGCAGCTACGGAGCTGGGTCTCGCCCCTGGAACACCGGTCTTCGGCGGCGGCGGGGATGCCTCCCTCATCGGCGTGGGCGCCGGGGCCACCGCTCTGGGCAGCACCCACATCTACTGCGGCACCTCCGGCTGGGTGTCCACAGTCTGCGACCGGCAGCTGGTGGATGTGACGGCCATGATAGCCGCCATCGTCGGCCCCCAGAACGGGCGCTACAACTACTTTGCCGAGATGGAGACGGCGGGCAAGTGCCTGGAATGGGTAAAGGACCACCTGGCTCTGGACGAAATAGGAATATACCTGAAAAAACAGGATGTGGCCGAGAGCCAGGAGGCGGTGTATACCAGTCTCTACGACTACATGACGGAGACGGTGAAGGACGTGGCCCCCGGCTCCGGCGGCGTTATATTCACCCCCTGGCTCCACGGCAACCGCTGCCCCTTTGAAGACCCCAGCGCAGCGGGGATGTTCTTCAACATCCGCCTGGACACCGGCAAGACCGAGATGATAAACGCCGTTTTGGAGGGTACCTGCTTCCACCTGCGCTGGATGCTGGAGTGTCAGGACAGGAAGCTGAAGACCTCGGACACTCTCCGCTTTGTGGGGGGAGGCGCCCTGTCCCCGGTTACCTGCCAGCGTCTGGCAGACATTACCGGCCGCAGGATTGAGGTGGTGGCCAGCCCCCAGAATGTGGGCTCCGTGGGAGCCGCCGCCGTGGTGGCGGTGGGGCTGGGCCTCATACCGGATCTGGACGTGGTGAGTCCCTTTATTCCTGTCACCGCCGTGTATGTGCCGGATATGGACAGGCATGGGGCTTACGAGCCCTATTACCGGGTCTTTAAAAACCTCTATAAATCCAATCGCAGCAATTTCCGCAATTTAAATAATATCCATACTTGATTCACGGGAGGGTCTTACATGTCCAGAAAAGAACTTGTGCGCTCACTGAAATTTTTTCTGTTCTCCGTATCGGCGGGCATCATAGAGATTATCGCCTTCTCCATACTCAACGAGCTGAGCCATTGGAGCTACTGGCCCTGCTACCTCATCGCCCTGGTGCTGTCGGTGCTGTGGAACTTTACCTTGAACCGCCGCTACACCTTTCAGTCGGCCAACAATGTCCCGCTGGCCATGGCACAGGTCCTGGGCTTCTACTGCGTGTTCACCCCGGCATCCACCATCCTGGGCAACTACCTGGCGGACACTCTTCTCTGGAACGAATACCTGGTGACGGGCATTAACATGGCAGCCAACTTTATCCTGGAGTACCTTTACGACCGCTTCGTGGTCTTCCGCAAATCGCTGGACACCAACAGCATCGCAAAAAAGCATGCCGCCGCCCAGTGAGTGGGCTGAATGTAATATTAAAACCGCCTGAGCAAAATGCTCAGGCGGTTTCAGCATACTCACAGCTTACACTCCGAACTTTGTGATAAGGCCCACCGCTATGACCACAGCCCCGGCAATGCGGGAGTCTCTGGCCATTCTTTTCTCGTCCCCGGCATATCTCCATTTTGCCGACTCCGGAACCAGAGGATGGACTATGGACAGCAGCCCGGCAAGTACCCAGCCCACATTGGGGGCTATAGCCCAGCCTGTAATACCGGCCAGGATAAAACAAAAAGTCACTATTCCCACGGCCAGCCAACACTGTCTTTTGTAGTTCAGCTTGTCAAAAAGTTTTTTCATTCTCTGTTTCCTTTTCTCTCTTTCAGCCACCGCCGCCATATTATCGTAACAAGAGCCCCATATACGGCAATAACCGCCCCAATGAAAATAGTAAAGAATGCTTTATCTCCGCCTGATACCCCGCTGGTCAGCACATCATATGCGGCATAAATCAAAAAGACGCAATAGGCTGCCACGATAATACTTAACAGCACATTTACCGGCAGCCGGATTCTCTCATAAAATCCGGGGAATTTTTTACGAATAAGCAGGTCCAGGAGGAATATGGCTGCAATGAAAAAAACAGACCCGGCATCCATTCCCATAGCCTCCGCATATCTCCATAACTTTATGTAATTATAACATGCAGGGCAATTCAAAACAAGCCTGCACGGCTTTTGTCCCCTGCCGCTGTACGAATACAATTACGGGCGCTCAGAAAAGTACGAAGGATAAAGCCTCATTGTCAGAGTAAAAGCTGGGGGACGGCGGCCTTACAATAAGGATTCCCAGATCTTGGCTTTGCCTCAGCCGGCACACTGCCGCCGGCCCCGACGTTCTTATCCTATACCGTACCGCTCCATCCAATAGTTGATCTGCAAAAAATAAGCGATCATCTGCGGCCCTGCCATCAGCTGTCCAAACCACGGTCTGCCGTAGTCCTTGGGCTGCTCCAGGAACTTTTCGGCTTTCTTCCTGTCCAAAAAGCGGTGCACCGGCGCCTGAGGGTTGGAGAGTATCTTCCGAAAGCGCTCCGTCAGCAGAGCCTCGTACACCGGCGAATAGGTCTTTGGATATGGGCTTTTCTTTCGGTAAAGCAGCTGGGGCGGAAGCAGATCCTTGCAGGCGTCCCGGAGCAGTTTTTTCTCCATTCCGTTTTCATATTTCATACTCCACGGCACGTTATACACATATTCCACAATCCGGTGATCCGCAAAGGGCACCCGTGCCTCAAGGCCCCAGGACATACTGGTACGGTCCATACGATCCAGCAGCGTCTGCATAAACCAGCGCAGATTCAGAAAGCTCATCTCCCGTCTGCGCCGGGCCTCTCCCTGCTCCCCCGGAAGGGACGGGACCTGAGCCAGGGTATCCAGGTACCTCTCCCTGGCATATTCCTCCAGATTCAAAATGCGGATTGCCTCCTCCGACAGCAATGCGGTTCTGGCCGACATGTCGGCAGACCATGGGAATCCGTCCCCATGCAGCAGCTCCTCCCGGTAAAACCAGGGATATCCGCCAAAAATCTCGTCTGCACATTCTCCGGTCAGCGCCACCTTGTTGTGCTGCTTGACCAGACCGCAGAAATAGAGGAGGGATGCGTCCACATCTGTCATTCCCGGCAGATCCTTCATTATCACCGCATCCTTCAGCAAGTCGGCCAGCGTGGCCTCGTCACATTCCAGATAGGTGTGATTAAGTGGATACAGGGCAAGCACCTGATCTACATAGGGGCGGTCCCGGGTAGGCTGAAAGGCATTGGACTGGAAGCAGCTGTCGTTATGGGTAAAGTCAAAGGAAAATGTATTGAGCTTATGGCCCTCCAGCCCCAGCTGGCGGGAAGCAATGGCGGTAACGACACTGGAATCAATCCCGCCGGATAGGAAGCTGCACACCGGCACATCGGAAACCAGCTGCCTTTTGACCGAGTCCCTGAGCAGCCAGGACACGGTCTCAACCGTCTGTTCATAACTGTCCCTATTGCCGTACTTTTCGCTGATAACAAACAGCCTATCCTGGTCATACAGGATTGTCTGTGTTCTGCCGCCAAAATACCGGAAGGCAAACTTGTGGGCGTCAACGGCGGTCTTTGTTCTGAATGGTTCCCGACTGAAATACACGAAGCGCATCCGGCTGTATGACAGCACCATGCAGAAGAAGTACACGCAGATATTGCGGTCGTACATGTCCTTCATTTTGAACTGCCCGAAGTCCACCTGCGCCTCATAGCCCGGCGGGGTTTCCTCGCGGAAGGATGTGGGACGTTCCGATGGCTTAATGTAGCCGGTCTGCTCCCGCAGATCTTTCACGTATCTGAAGAAGGTCGTTTTCTTGCAGTTGAAGTCCGGAAACTGGTCCTTGATCCGATACATGATATTGGTTGCCGGCGTCTGTGGGCAGATTTTCAGGATGCTGATAATGAAGGCGCGGTACTGTTCGAGATACGGTGTGTTGTTCCGTAGGTAATTCTCAAATGCTTCTTCGTCCAGCCGCAGCCACTTGTTGGCGTTCGGCACAGATATTCCGATTTTCTTTGCGATCGTCGTTGTGGGTACACCCAGTGATTTCAGGTGCTTTAGCTCTAAAAACTGGTCTTTGGAAATCATTGTTTACCTCCTTTGTTCGTTATTTGATTTCCAAATCAGGCAAGGACAATCATAGGCATCACCTCCGAGGGTATTATATAGCAATGGGCCATTCCGGCAGGCCGGCTTCACCCGTGTTGATCTCCTGCCCACCACCAACAAGACAGATGATCACGGCCCAGTCCTGATGCCTGTCCGTCGTGCTGATTAGGAACTCCGGCTCGCTGTATTCAAAATTCGCCACGCCCTTTTTCGTCTGCATAAACTTAGTAATCATATCCTCGGTCCATGCGCACTGAGCCTCATCAAAAATGGCGACGCGCTCCGGTGGGACGTGATCGCTGCCGACAAAGGAGTCACGGTATTTGTGGATAATCTGGATAAAAGCCGATGTACTGCGCAAGGCATCACTCTTGGACAGCTTGCTTCCTGCTTGCTTCTCCTGTTCAACCTTATCACGGGCAAGAGCCTCCTGTAGAACGGTGACGAGCGGGAAATTGCCGGAAAGGAACACAGCATGCTCGCCGGCTGCGGCATCGGAACGCTGGATCGCCAGATTGAGGCCCACGAGCGTTTTTCCGGCTCCAGGCACACCGGTCACGAAGCAGATCGATTTGCGGTGGTTGGCCTTGCTGTAATCAATGATGCGGTTGATCTCATCCGTGGTAACGGTCAGGTTCTCGGCGCCGGCATCGCTGCGGGTGATATCGTGGACGTTGTGACCACGATACAACGCCTGCGCCGCCTCTACGATGGTGGGCGTGGGGAGGTATTCGGAATTCTCCCACTGTACGTAGTCGAATGCCGGTTCTTCGAAGCGGCTGCCTATGTACTGAATGGCTGCACCAATGTTGTCAGCATTGCAGCGGAGCGGTTCAACAATACGATCTCTAACTTTCAGTTTATTCTGATACTGCGGTGCCTTCGTGGAGATCATTATCGGTACCAGCAGCTTATTATGACTTTCTTTCTGAAAGTTCCGCAGGTCCAAAGCGTAGTCGTACACCTGGTCATACGTACTTTCACGGTACTCTTTGTCACCAACCTTGAACTCAAGCAGGAACACCATGTTGCGGTACAGCACCACAGTGTCCACCCGTTTCCCCATGCGGGGAATGGTGTACTTAAAGACGATCCGGCCGTCAGAAAAAGTGCGCAGCTGATCCTTGAGAATCGTGATCTCCGATTCCCACGTGAAACGAGATTTGTCAAAGGGAGTTTTTGCCAAAAGTTATTCATTGTAAAAATTAGCTGTAACTTTGAAAATCAATCTTTCGTGAGTTCATCAGAAATCCATAAGAAAGCATAATCCCGATTCTTGACAAGATACGCATATCCGAATAAAATATAATTGTAAGATTATTCGGTTATGCGTACTTTTTGGAGGATAGAAATGGATTACATATCAGCCAGAGAAGCGGCGCAAAAATGGGAAATCTCTGAACGGCGTGTTCAAAAACTATGTGAAGAAAGCAGAATAGACGGAATACAAAAATTCGGGCGTTCTTGGATGATTCCTAAAACGGCGAACAAGCCGATAGATTTACGAAGATAAGATAATTCGTCACAATAAGGCAGGTGAAATGTTATGTATAACCCACAGCTTGAAACATTTTTAAGAGTAGCCGACGCAGGCAGCTTTAACAAGGCGGCAGAGGAATCCTTTATCACACCTACTGCTGTGATTAAGCAAATCAACTTGTTGGAGGATTCGTTGGGCGTTAAACTATTTGATCGGACACACAGAGGGCTACACTTAACAAAGGCCGGACACTCTCTATATCAGGATTCAAAATACATTATACAATATTGTAGAGATTCCATTACAAG
>CALXGF010000122.1 GCA_944387735.1 uncultured Oscillospiraceae bacterium | reverse complement strand
CAGTATTTTATTACATTTTTCTGCAACAGTCAATAGCTTTTTTCATTTTTCAGAAAACTTTTGTAAATATTTTGTAATCTATATCTCACATGGGCCTGAAATGAGCCGTAGAGCCGTCGGATACGTCAATAATACCGATATCTCCCTCCAGCAGTTGAGACATAACGGACACCAGCATGCCGAATTTATATTCGGTATCCCCCGGCCCGCCCAGCTTGACGGTGTACTTGTCCCCCAGGGCAAAGACTACGTTGTACTTATCGGAGAAGTCAATGCTCTCCACCTGCTTATACAGGTCCCTGGCCTCCAGTTGGTAGAGGACCTGGGCCAAATATTCCACCAGCTCCGTATCGTTGTCCTCGGTGAGCATGGTCTCGCCTATGAACAGGGTGCCGGGAGATATGCCTTCTATGGCGATCATATCCGTAATTTCCTCTTCCGTGGCCTTGCCCAGCACCTTGCAGCTGTGGTCAATGCTCCACATCTCGTCGCCCAGAGCTATATAGGCCAGGGCCTGGCTTTCCGTCACGGTTATTATTACCTTATTTGGCAGACTTCTTTCAACGGAGACCTCTTCCACATAGGGAAGTTTTGCGAAAACCCGGCTTAATGCGGAAAAGCGGTCAAAGAAGAAAAGGTTGTCCCCCTCCTCTATGTCAATGGCCTGTATTATCTCCTCATCGGTATAGTGAGTATTCCCCTCCACCTGGATATTGGTCACTCTGAAGAAGATACTCATTACAAAAATCGTGGTGACTATCACCAAAAAGAACACGATAGGACCGCTGAAGCTGCTGAGATATTGGGACAGGCTTATACGCTCCGGGCTGTCAGCGGCCTTTCTCTTATGGATTTTCCTTGCCATGGGCATATCCTTTCAACATTCCAAGTATATATCCGCCCCCAGGGAGCGCAGACGCATATCAAAGCGTTCGTAACCTCGGGTCACATGTCCGTCGTCGAATATGGTGGACTCTCCTCTGGCGGCCAGAGCGGCCACTATCATTGCGGCCCCGCCCCGCAGGTCGGTGGCGGTGAGGGCGGCGCCGTGGAGGCAATCCACTCCCCATATCTCCGCCCGGCGGCCGGACACGTCGATGTCTGCGCCCAGACGCTGCAGCTCCGGTACCTGGCGGTATCTGTTTTCAAAGATATTCTCCGTTATCACCGTTTTGCCCTCTGCCCTCAGCAGAGCCGCCATGAGTACCGGCTGGGCGTCGGTGGGAAAGCCGGGGTAAGGTTCCGTCTCCAGCTCCCCTACGGCTTTCAGTCTGGCCGGGGCTTTCACCCGGACGCTGCGATTAGAGTTTATTATATCACAGCCGGCACATTTTAGGAAGTGGAGAACTGTTGAAAAATGCGCCGGGTCCACCCCCCGCATTTCAACATTTCCGCCAGTAGCCGCCGCAGCACAGGCTATGGTGGAGGCCACTATCCTGTCCGGGATTATCCTGTGGCTCACAGCTTTCTCGGGGCGGAAATTGCCGATGGACACCGTGTCCGTCCCGGCTCCGGCCACTTCCAGGCCCATAGCCTTTAAGTACTCCTGAAGGGCCACTATCTCCGGCTCTCTGGCGGCGCCGTGAATCACGGTCTCCCCCTCGGCCCTGGCTGCCGCCAGCATGATGTTTTCCGTGGCTCCCACGCTGGGGAATGGCAGGACTATTCTCTCGCCATGGAGCTTTTCCGCCCGGCAGTTTATCTCTCCCCCCGCCTCCTCTATCTCCGCCCCCATCTGCCGCAGGGCGGCCAGGTGCAGGTCTATGGGCCGCTTGCCCAGCTGGCAGCCTCCCGGCAGACTGAGCCTGGCGCCGCCGCAGCGGGCTATAAGCGCCCCCATAAATATCACTGAGGAGCGCATCTCCACCATGAGAGAGTGAGGGATCTCGCTGCGGCACAGAGCATGGGAATCTATGTAAACCTCTCCGCCCCACTGTTCGGCGGTGCAGCCCAGGTGCCTGAGTATCCTCAGGGCTGCGTCCACGTCCCTCAGCTGGGGCACGTTCAGCAGCTCCGTTGCCGCCGGGCTTATTATTGAGGCGGCTATAATCGGCAGGGATGCATTCTTTGAGCCCTGCACAAAGCAGGAACCCTCCAGCCGGTTTCCACCTCTAAGGTGCCATATATCCATGAAAAACCCCCCGTGCATTCAAATCAAGCTATCCTATGCACAGGGGGGCCGAAATGTTCTGCTTTTAAAATGGACTCACTTCACCATATCCAGGATTATTCCGCATATTCTGTCCGTTGCGTCGGGCAGAGCCAGAGACTTCATGGCCTCGGACATGGCCTCCAGCCGCCCCTGGTTGGAGAGCAGCTCCTCCGCCAGCTCCAGCAGAGAGGCGGCGTCGAACTCTCCCTCCAGCAGCACCCTGGCTCCCCCGGCCTTTTCCAGAACTCTGGCGTTGCGCTCCTGGTGGTGGTTGGTCACATTGGGGGAGGGCACCATTATAACCGGCTTTGCCATGTATGTAAGCTCCGATATGGTGGAGGCCCCGGCCCGGCACATGACAAGATCCGCCGCAGCCATAACCCTGGGCATATCAAAGATATACTCCCTCACCTCAGCTTTGCGCTGAGCCATGTCAGGAGCCGTCTCCTTGAGTTTTTCCATCACCCCTGCGTAGTACATCTTCCCGGCGGCATGAAGCAGCCTGAAGCTCTGAGAGCCGTCCAGCATGGGTATGAGTTGGGTCATTATCCCGTTCATATGTCCGGCCCCCAGTGAGCCCCACACCGACAGCAGCAGCTTTTCGTTTTCCGGTATGCCCAGCTCCGCCTTGGCCTGGGCCTTGGTATATGCGGCAAATTCCCCTCTCACCGGGGTACCGGTGACGGCCACCTTCTCAGGCTTGGGATAATACTGGCGGCTCTCCTCAAAGCCCACCATTATCCTGTCCACCTCCCTGGCCAGCAGCTTGGTGGTGAGGCCGGGAACGGCATTGCTCTCGTGCACGGCGGTAGGGATATGCAGCTCCGAGGCCGCCTTCAGCACAGGAAAGCACACGTAGCCCCCTGTCCCTATCACGGCATCGGGAGCGAAATCCTTAATTATGCGCCTGGCCTCGTGGTGAGAGGCGGCCACATTTTTCACGGTAGCGATGTTATGCAATACCGCCTCAAGATTTTTTCCCCTGCTCAGGTTTGTAATCTTCAGCGGCTTTATCTCATAACCCTCCCTGGGCACCAGGTCCATCTCCATCTTGCCCTCGGCCCCCAGAAACAGGAACTTGCTGTCGGGCATAAGTTCTTTAAGCCGCCCGGCCACTGCCAGGGCGGGGTTGATGTGTCCGGCGGTGCCGCCGCAGGTGAGGATAAATTTCATTTTTTCCGTCTTCCTTTCTCTATTTCAATGAGACGTCCCTGGAGGCGCTGAGGATGATGCCCATTTCAAAAAGCTGAATGAGCAGCGCAGTGCCGCCGTAGCTGAACAAAGGCAGGGAGATACCGGTGCAGGGCACAAGGTTGGTCACCACCGCCACGTTGAGAAAAACCTGTATAGCCAGCAGAGTGCTTATTCCGGCGCAGACGAGAAAATCGTATCTGTCCCTCTGGTGGAGGGCTATCCAGTAGCCTCTAAGTATCAGCAGGGCAAAGAGGCAGAGGATCAATGCCGCGCCTATGAAGCCCAGCTCCTCACAGACCACAGAGAAAATAAAATCGTTATGTTCCTCCGGCAGGTACAAAAACTTTTGCCTGCTGCCCCCCAGGCCCAGGCCGCTGAGGCCCCCGGAACCTATGGAGTAGAGGGACTGGACTATCTGATAACCCTCGTCGGAGGGGCTGGAAAAGGGGTCCAGCCAGGTACTGATGCGGCCGGAGGCGTAGGGGAAGAAAGTCAGCAGCACCGCCAAGCCCCCCAGGGCTGTGCCTATGGCGGCAATGAACCAGCCCAGGCCCACGCCCCCCAGGAACATCATCACGCCGCCGATGGCTATGATGATGATGGAGGCGGAGAAATGCGGCTCCAGAATAAGCAGGCCGATAATGAGGCCCAGGATACCCAGGAAGGGCAATATACCGTACTTAAAGCTCTTCATCTTCCCCTGGAAGCGGCAGACCAGGGAGGAGAATGTGAGTATCACCGCCAGCTTTGCCAGCTCCGAGGGCTGAAGCGTCAGCCCGCCTACACCCAGCCAGCGGCGGGAGCCGTTGGCCTTGACACCGATAATCGGCACCAGCATCAGAAGCACTATTGTCAAGGCCATAAAATGCAGGGAATATTTTCTATAAAGCTCCATAGGTATCCGGGAGGCCAGCAGCATGGCCCCCAGGCCCAGAAGGGCAAAGATAAGCTGCCGCACAAAGTAGTAAGCCCCGTTGCCTCCGGTCACCTCGCCTGGGTCGTAATAGGCTCTGGCGTAGCTGGATGAGAGGACCATGATAACCCCTGCGGCAAGGAGTATCAGAGCCGTGGCAAAAAAGCCTGCGTCAAGGCTGGCTCTCCGCCTCTTGGACGGGGCAGAAAAATCGGAGAGGCGGGCGCTGTCGTAACGCATGTTCCCACCTCCCCGAACACAAGTATCTTATAGACCCATGAAATGTCTGCACACCACAATAAATGATATGACGGACATCAGGAGAGATATGCCTGTAAACAGGGTAAAAATTTCTTTTTCCTTCCACTTGTGGCCGGTCCAGCCTCCCATCTCCAGATGGTGGTGGAAGGGCGCCATTTTAAATACCCGTTTGCCGTGGCTGAGCTTGAAGTAGCCCACCTGTATAATATCGGACAGGGTCTCCATAATGAACACGAAGCCCAGGGATATGAGCATGAAGGGCATATTGTAGGCATAGGCCAGGGCGGCTATCATGCCCCCCAAAAACAGAGAGCCGGTGTCGCCCATAAAGCATTTGGCGGGGTTGAAGTTGTAGATGAGGAAGCCCAGCAGTCCTCCTATCATGGCGGAGGCCATGATGCCCATCTGTTCGAACTCGTCTCCAAACACCAAGGTAAGAGCCACAAAAAAGAGGAAGACCGGGATGGAGGTGCCGGCGGCCAGGCCGTCGATACCGTCGGTGATGTTCACGGCGTTCACCGTGCCCACGATTATGAAGGAGGACAGGAGGAAATACAGCCACTCAGGCATGTATATTGTCTTATCCACAAAAAACAGGTAGAAGTTTGGCCGCACATAGCCGATCTGCCGCATCAGCAGCACAAAGACCAGAGAGGCCACCAGCTGCAGCAGGAACTTGGCTTTGGCAGTGAGGCCCAGATTCTGCTTCTTGGCCAGCTTCTCCCAGTCGTCCAGAAAACCTATGGCGCCAAAAACGCAGGCAAAGAGCATGATAAATATGTTGACGAACTGGCCCCGGAGCATGCCGTCAAAGCCCACGGTGAGGCACACCAGAGCCGCCGCAAGGATAAACATCACTCCGCCCATGGTGGGGGTGCCGGTCTTGCCCATGTGCCAGGTGGGGCCGTTTTCCTTTATTTCCTGCCCCGCCTTTATACGGCGCAGCCAGGCCACATAATATTTTCCGAAAGCGCTGGCAAACAGGAAAGCCAGAACAAATGCAGTTATAAGCTTTATCGTCATCGCATTCTCCAAAACCCAGGGCGCTGTCAGCCCACACTACTTCTCTTTTTCAGGTACTCGGCAACTATCTCCCGCTCATCCATGTGGACACGTTCATGTCCGATGACCTGATAATCCTCATGGCCTTTCCCGGCAAGCAATATTACATCACCGGGGCCCGCCTTGTCAATAGCCCAGGCTATGGCTTCCCTCCGGTCGCATATAACTTTGTAAGGGGTGTGCCGGTTTTTAAGGCCCGGCAGTATCTCATTTATAATTTCCATAGGTTCTTCCGTGCGGGGATTGTCGCTGGTGACCACCACAAGATCCGCATTGTCTGCGGCAATGGCGCCCATGAGGGGTCGCTTCAGCTTATCTCTGTCCCCGCCGCAGCCGAAGAGCACTATCAGCCTGCCCCTGGTCACCGGGCGCAGGGTCTTCAGCACATTCTCCAGGGCGTCGGGCTTGTGGGAATAGTCGATTACTATGGAATAGTCCCCGTCGGTGGGCACCGGCTCCATACGGCCCTTAACTCCCTTGGCCGTGGCCAGAGCGTCTGCACATTTGTCCAGGCTTATTCCCAAGCAGCTGGCGGCAGCGATGACTCCCAGAGCATTATGTACCGAGAACATGCCTGGTATGTTCAGCCTCACCAGGGCTATCTCCCCCCCGTGGACTGCGGCAAAGCGGACGCCGGCGGCGGAGAGCCTTATGTCCTTTGCGATTATATCGGCGTCGTTTCGCTCCGCCGAGTAGCTGGTCACCGGGCATTTCAGCCCCCGGGCCATAAAGTCCGCCCACTTGTCGTCCAGGTTGATGCAGGCGGCGGCGCACTGG
>CALXGF010000121.1 GCA_944387735.1 uncultured Oscillospiraceae bacterium | reverse complement strand
ATATAGCCGACATGGACGAGGGCCACTGGGCCTACGAGGCGGTGCTTACCGCCCTGAACCTGGGCTGGATAGACTTGGACGAGGACGGCTCATTCCGTCCCGAGGATATCATAACCAGGGGCGAGGCCGCCGCAGCCGCCAACAAGGCGGCGGGCAGGGAACCGGACCTGGAGACTCTGGAGCCTCTGAATCCCGGCTTCATCGACCTGCCGGAAGACCACCCCTACTACGAAGATATACTGGAGGCTGCCATCAGCCACCCTGTGTATCCCAAAGGGGCGGTAGCCTGAAGCAAAAGCAGCAAGAGCAGGCAGGACCCTGAAGCAAGCTTGGTATTGTAACAGAAGCAAAATAAACAAGGCAAACAAATCATAAAAACTGCGGCAGGGATTTTCCTGCCGCAGTTTTTATATTATTTTTTTATATGGTCGCCTAATGAGACTTGCCTGAACTTTCGGACCTTTGCCTTACTTTCAGCGCCTCCCGCCCATGGGGCTGAAGGCCATTACTATGCTGTCGATGCCCAGGAGTATGAGATACATTCCGGCAAAGTAGCGTATGGTCTCCAGAGTAAAAATCGGGCTTAGGAGCATCATAAAGCCCAGCACCAGCCCTATGATATTCAGAGCCATGGTGAAATAGTAGATACCGCTGCCGGCAATGAAGCGGATGGTGCTGAGATGGCACAGACGGCAAAGACAATGGGCAATAAACCAGATGGGGAAGAGCAGCGTCAGCACCAATACGCCGGCTCCGGGATAAGCTGCCAGCATTATACCGGCCATGACGCTGAGTATGCCGGAGACTAGGGACAGACTGGGACCAAAGCCGGTAAAACGCTCCACGCTTATGTAGAGCAGGATATCCGCAATGCCCATTATGATGGCGGCAAGTCCGCAGACAATGACCACGCCCTTCAGGGCCAGAGCCGGTTCTCTGAAGGCAAAGATACCCAACGCTACCAGCAAAACGCCTGCAAGCAGTTGGAGCCAGCCGAAACCGGAACGACTTTTCATTTGTCTGCGCCTCCCTTCAAAATATTCATGAACTCGTCGCCGGTGATGGTTTCCTTTTCGTAGAGGTAGTTTGCCAGCTCGTCCAGCTTGGAGCGATTGTTCAGCAGAATGTTCTTGGCCTTTTCATGCTGCTTCTTGACCAGGGCCACAACCTGCCGGTCTATCTCCTTTTGCGTGTCGGGGGAGCAGGCCAGAGAGGTATCCCCGCCCAAATACTGGTTTTGTACCGTCTCCATGGCCACCATGTCGAACTCCTCGCTCATGCCGTAGCGGCTTATCATGGCCCTGGCCAGCTTTGTGGCCTGCTCGATGTCGTTGGAGGCGCCGGTGGTAATGGAGCCGAAGACCACTTCCTCGGCGGCCCGGCCTCCGGTGTAGGTGGCTATTTTGTCCTCAATCTCCTCTTTGCTCATGAGGTACTTGTCCCCGGTCTCCACCTGCATGGTGTAGCCCAGAGCTCCGGAAGTGCGGGGTATTATGGTTATCTTCTGTACCGGAGCGGAGTGGCTCTGCTCGGCCGCCACCAGAGCGTGGCCTATTTCGTGGTAGGCCACCACTTTCTTCTCCTGATCGGAGAGCACGGCGCTCTTCTTCTGGTACCCGGCGATGACTACTTCAATGCTCTCCTCCAGGTCCTCCTGAGTGACGATGCTGCGGTTATTGCGCACGGCACGGAGAGCCGCCTCGTTTATGATGTTGGCCAGCTCTGCGCCGGAGGCTCCGGCAGCCATACGGGCTATGGTGTGGAAATCCACATCCTCTGCGGGTTTTATCTTCTTGGCGTGTACCTTCAATATGGCTTCCCGTCCCTGGAGGTCCGGCAGCTCCACCGGTACCCGCCGGTCAAAGCGGCCGGGACGGGTGAGGGCGGCGTCCAGGCTATCGGGCCGGTTGGTGGCTGCCAGAATGATGACTCCGGTGTTCTCCTCAAAGCCGTCCATCTCGGTGAGCAGCTGGTTTAGAGTCTGCTCCCGTTCATCGTTGCCGCCGTAGGCGCTGCCGGAGCTGCGCTTCTGGCCTATGGCGTCTATCTCGTGTATAAATACTATGCAGGGAGCCTTTTCCTTGGCCTGTCTGAACAGGTCCCGGACCTTGGAAGCGCCCATGCCCACGAACATCTCCACGAACTCCGAGCCGGAGATGGAGAAAAAGGGCACGTTGGCCTCACCGGCAACAGCCTTGGCCAGCATGGTCTTGCCGGTTCCCGGAGGGCCTACCAGCAAAATACCCTTGGGCATGGAGGCTCCGGCCTGGCTGTACTTGCTGGGGTCATGGAGATAGTCCACTATCTCCTGCAAGCTCTCCTTGGCCTCGTCTTCACCGGCAACGTCGTCGAAGCGTATGCCCTTGGTGGACTGGACGTAGACCTTGGCGTTGCTCTTACCAAGGCCGAAGGACAGCGAGTTCTTGCCACCCGCCTGTTCCATCATCTTTTTGCTCATGTACTGGCCCAGTCCCACGAAAATTAGTATGGGCAGAATAAAAGTGAGCAGAAAGCTCATCAGGGGAGAAGCAGGCTCCTCAACGACACGGTCGAATTTGGCGCCGCAGTTGTGCAGCCTCTCCGTGAGAGTGGGGTCCTCCATAGGTCCTGTGGTGTATACCTTGGTCTCGTCCTTGTTGGTGAAAATAATCTGGCTGTCCTCAACCTGAACAAGGCCTATATCACCTTGGTCTATCATGTCCATAAAGGTGCCGTAATCCACTTCCGCCACCTGGTTCCCAGTGAGCAGGGGGGCAACCAACAGATTGAAAGCTAAGATTATCAGCAGAACGATGCCGTAGTAATACAGCAGGGGCTTCTTGGGCGATTTGACTTCTTTCATGTTTCCTTCCTTTCCAGTTCATCCTGAATAAGCAGCTGGGTGTAGATAGCATCCATGGATATGAGCAGCGCCCTGTCCGCCGCCTGGTGGGCAAAATCCAAGGCGTATTCCGCCAGCAGCAGCTTGGCCTCCGCCGAGGCGTTTTCCTCTGGCCGCTGGGCGGCCAGGGCCTGGAGCCGGGCGCAGCCCTCCCGGATAAGATCCTCCATTTTCTCATAATAGGCGTAGAGGACAGAGGCATATTCCGACTTTGAAAGCCGCAGCTTCTCACCCAAAGCCAAACCGGCTTCGGAACATTCCTGACTCAGCAGCTCTATTTCCCGGCTCAACTGCTCATGCCCGGCGCTCTCGCTGAGATGTATGCGGCTGTGGAGCTTGCCAAACTCGTCATCCAGCTGGCACAGCTTTACAGATAGAATTTCATGCGCCATGCGCTCACCTCCTGACTGCCTATATTGTAAGGGACTTCGTTAAAAAGCTCAATAAGCAAAAACGTCGGGATGTAATGTATATCCTTTGATAAAAAATCGGAAGTGTAAAAAATTTTTACGCTTCCGATTTTTTGACAATGTATATTTGCAGCTGAATCAAGCCTCTTCCGTAGGGGGAATACCCTCGGTCATAAGGCGGTATACCGTGTGGACTATCTGATCCAGATTCCTGGTGTCCTCCTCAGTCCAACTGCGAAAGAGCCCAAGCATGGCCTGACAGTGGTATCGGAGGATGAGCCGCACCTGAAAACGGGTGCAGTTCTGGTATAGGCCATCCTCGTCGCAAACCTGCTGGAACAGGCTTTGAAAGTACTGGCTGATAAAGAGCTCCACATCTTCCCTGTAATTGCTCTCCATACTTTTTTTTACATAGGGCAAGGAGTTTATAGCCATGACGAAGAGACTTCGCAGCCGCTCCTCTCCTCCGCTGGCAGCCTGGGACTGCAAAAGGCTATGCTGCACATTAGTTTCCAGCATCCAGCGAAACAGGGCTGGGATATCCTCAAAATGGTAGTAGAAAGCCTGGCGGGTGATGTGACACTGCTCCACGATGTCCTTTACCGTGAGTCTCTTGACGCTCTTATCCATCAGCAGGTCCTTAGCCGCCTGGGCTATCGTCTGCTTCATATCCGCAGCCACAGAGTTTCCCTCCTCCGAAAATCTTGATTACGGCAGAATTATACACTTTTTCAGAAAGATTATCAAGGCGCAGCCTGGGGAGATAGCGGCGGATAGGTATGAGCCGGGAGAGGCGGGCGGCGATGAGAGCCTGCGCTCAGCCGGCCCGGTTTTTCAGCTTACAGATGCTCTGGGTCATGGTTCCCATGGGGCAGAAGGCGCACCAGGAGCGGGGCCGGTACAGGACCATGACAATAAGCCCGATGAGGGTAGAGGTGAGCATTAGACTGTAGAAGCCGAAGGAGAACTGGGCGACCCAATCAGGAACGAAACCGGCTGTATAGGCCCAGTCCCAGGGGACACGGAAGGTCCAGAACAGCTTTATTGCCTCGCTCAGGGAGGCGGCTCCGGCGGCCACCGTGTAGGTCTGCAGCAGCATGCTGCCGAACATGGCAAGGAAGAAGACAAGAAAGCCGTAGCGAAAGCCCTTGGAGCTGAACCAGCGGGGACTGGGTTTACCTCTGGACAGCTTGCAGCCGCTTCCCAGTTTGTTCAGCAGCTGTCCCCGGCCGCAGAGGCTGTTGCAGAAGAATTTGTTGCCGCCGGCAGCGGCGAAGATAAGGGGCAGCAGGAAATCTATAAGCCCCAGCCAGGCAAAGAGTATGTTGAAAAACCCTAGGGCAAAATATAAAATGGACCAGATCCACAGATAGTCGTACCAGTGGTTTTTCTTCATGCCTGAACTCTCTCCTTTATATTGATTGAGCCTGCCGGACATACCCCGGCGCAGCGTCCGCAGCCCACGCAGAGATCCCCGTCCACTTGGGCATAGCAGCCCCTGAATACGGACAGGGCCGACCTGGGGCAGACCTTTACGCAGGCGCCGCAGGCCACGCAGCGGCCTTTATCTATGGCGGCCAATCTTTTTGACAGCATATTCATTTTCCTCCATTTTGGGCAAAGCCCTGAAATAAGCGACGCCAGCGCTTTGGCTTAGGCGTAAACGGCGCCTATAGAATAGCACAAGGAACGGGAGCCCGTATGTAACCGAGTCACAGAGATCCCGCCTGCCGGCAGAGCGGCGCAGATTTCCCGTTGACCAAGGGATGGAAAAATGTTACTATGTAGCAGGCGGCGAAAGCCGATACAATCCTATAAAGGGAGGCAGCCATGACCTATAATGAAATGTTTTCAAAAGTGAAGGACATGATATCCGGCGTGGACGTGAGCCGGTTCAGGGAGCGCCTGGCCTACCAGTTCAATATTACCGGGGATGCGGCGGGCATATTCTATGTGGAAGTGAAGGACGGACAGCTCCATGTGGAGCCCTATGAGTACCACGACAGGGACGCAATATTCAGCTGCTCGGCGGAGACTCTGTTCAAGATAGCCTCCGGCAAGAGCGACCCTGTGGCCGCCGTGATGCTGGGCAGGCTGAAGGTGGAGGGGAATATAGACAAGGCCCTGAAGCTTAAGGACATACTCTCCGGCAAGTGAAGAAAAGCCGACGCCATGATAAGGGCCGGGGCAAAAGCGTATCAGGAGAAATGTTTTCTACAGTGCAGAGAAAAAAATACGGGAGGAAAAGTTTATGGTAAAATCAGATGTGTTTTTTACCACCTTTAAAGCCACCAACAATGAAAACCTTTTGAAAAAGCTCCACCGGCTGATGAAGAGCGCCGGCTTTGAGAGCATAGATTTTACGGATAAGTATGCGGCAATAAAGCTGCACTTCGGAGAATACGGCAACCTGGCCTTTCTCCGTCCCAACTATGCCAAGGTGGTGGCGGACTATGTAAAGCAGCTGGGCGGCAAGCCCTTCCTCACCGACTGCAACACCCTTTATGTGGGCAGCCGGAAGAACGCCCTGGACCATATGGACACTGCCTACCTCAACGGCTTTTCACCTCTCCAGACCGGTTGCCATGTTATCATAGCCGACGGCTTGAAGGGCAGCAACGAGCAGCTGGTGCCCATCAATCTGGAGTATGTGAAGGAGGCCAAGATAGGCCAGGCCATAATGGACGCAGACGTGCTCATCTCCCTGACCCACTTCAAGGGCCATGAGGAGGCGGGCTTCGGCGCCGCCATCAAGAACCTGGGCATGGGCAGCGGCTCCAGAGCCGGAAAAATGGAGCAGCACTGCGACGGCAAGCCTTATGTAAACCAAAAGCTGTGCATTGGCTGCGGCTCCTGCTTCAGAATCTGCGCCCACGGGGCTCCCATAATCGAAAACGGCAAGGCCCATATTGACGAGAATAAGTGCGTGGGCTGCGGCCGCTGTTTGGCAATCTGTCCCAAGAATGCGGTGAAGCCGGTGTTCCAGGATTCCTTTAAGCTCCTTAACTGCAAGATGGCGGAGTATGCCTACGCCGTGTGTAAGGACCGGCCCTGTTTCCATGTCTCCCTCATCTGCGACGTGTCCCCCAACTGCGACTGCCATGCGGAGAACGACATCCCCATCATCCCCGACGTGGGCATGCTGGCCTCTTTTGACCCGGTGGCCCTGGACCAGGCTTGCGCCGATCTGTGCAACAAGATGCCCGTCATTGAGGGCAGCTGCCTGGATGATAATCTGAAGAAGTTCGGCCATGAGGACCATAACCATGAGCACTTCCACATGAACCATCCGGATACCGAGTGGGAGTCCTGCCTGGAGCACGCCCAAAAGATCGGCCTGGGCGTCAGGGACTACGAGCTCCATAAGATATGAGCCCATTGCGGCAGCCCTGTGCTTGAGAACGCCGGCCCGGACAAAAAGTGGAGCCCGGCAGATATGCAGGGCCCAGGCGCCGGACTTTGCGCAGGGCTGAAGGCTTAGGCGGACAGTGCGCAAATAATTATGTAAATAAGATTACGTTAACTGATTATGTAAACTCCGGCGGCGAGCCCGCCGGAGTTTACATAATGCAAAATCATAGGCGAAGTAGGTGCGGCGCAAGGAAAATGCCGCCGGGTTAAGAATATAATTGCACTTGTGTTAAGGGGCTTTAGGTATTATAATATAATAAACTTCTATGGAGTTTCGGAGGATGTTAATGAAAAAAGAGACAGACTGGGGCATAGGAAAAGATACCGGGCTGTATGAGCGCTGGCCCAAAACAGAAAAGGGCGAGCCGGAAGCTCCGGCCCTGCTGTGCAACTGTAAGAGTCTTGACCTTGCGGACGAGCTGAAGATTAACATGTTGGAAGCATATGGAATACCCTGCTTGAAAATATATCCGGGAAACGGAGGCTTTGCTAAACTCATACTGGGCATGAGCGGCCAGGGAGTGGACATCTATGTGCCCGCATCCCTTTTGAAAGACGCCTGTGCTCTGTGCGCAACCCAGGCCGAGGAAGTCTCAGACTAAAAATTAGGGAGGAAATCACCATGGTAAGAAATTACAGGGAAGAATATCAGCGCTGGCTGGACAGCCCCGCTCTCAGCGAGGAGGAGTGGAAGGAGCTGGATGCCATCTCCGACGACGAAAAGGAGATAGAGAACCGCTTCTTTGCGCCTCTGGAGTTTGGAACTGCGGGTCTTCGGGGCACCATGAAGCTGGGGCTTCACCACATGAACGTGCATATAATCCGCCACGCCACCCAGGCTTTTGCCAACGTCATTTCCGCCGAGGGCGAGGCGGCCAAACGCCGGGGCATAGTTATCGCTCACGACTGCCGCCTCAATGGAGAGACCTTTGCCAAGGAGGCTGCCTGCGTCATGGCTGCCAACGGCGTGCGGGTGCGTATCTTTGAATCTCTGCGTCCCACCCCGGAGCTGAGTTTTTCCGTGCTGTATTATGGAGCTGCTGCGGGCCTCAATGTCACTGCCAGCCACAACCCGAAGGAATATAACGGCTATAAAGTCTACTGGTCCGACGGCGCCCAGCTGCCGCCCCAGAAGGCGGATGCCATTGCAAAGCAGATGGAGGCCATAGACATCTTTACCGGCTTCAAGACCTGTGATTTTGACGAGGCCGTGAAGTCCGGCATTATTGAGATTCTGGGTGAGGAGACCGACGAGGCTTTCATGGAGCAGGTCATGGCCCAGGCTATAGACAAGAAAGTGGTAGAGGAAGTGGCTGACGACTTCAAAGTTGTGTACACTCCCTTCCACGGCTGCGGCTACAAGCTGGTGCCGGAAGCTCTGGCACGCCTGGGCCTGAAGCATGTCTATCCCGTGCCGGAGCAGATGGTCATCGACGGCAACTTCCCCACGGTGGCAAGCCCCAACCCGGAGAATCCCGAGGGCTTCTATCTGGCCGTGGAACTGGCCAAGAAAGTGGGCAGCGACCTTATAATCGGCACCGACCCGGACTCCGACCGTATAGGAACAATGGTAAGAGTTGGGGACGAGTACAAGGTCATCACCGGCAACCAGATGGGCGTGCTGCTGCTGGACTACATCATCCAGGCAAAGAAGGCAACCGGCACCATGCCGGCCAACCCCGGCGCTGTGTCCAGCATCGTGTCCACCGGTATGGCCAGAGCCATATGCGAGGCCAACGGAGTCCACTTTGAGGACACCTTTACCGGATTTAAGTTTATGGCTGAGCGTGTGGCCGAGTGGGAGGCCGCCAAGAGTTATAAGTACATATTCGCTTTCGAGGAGAGCTACGGCTACATGGTGGGGGACTATGTGCGGGATAAGGACGCCGTCACCGCCTCCATGCTGGTGGCTGAGATGGCCGCCTCTTACCACAAGAAGGGCATGACCCTCATGGACGCCGTAAATGCTCTGTATGAAAAATACGGTTACTTTGGGGAAAAGACACTGAACCTGGTGATGCCGGGGCTGGACGGACTTCAGAAGATGCAGCAGCTTATGAAGCAGCTGCGGGAGAATCCCCCTGCGGAGATAGGCGGCCAGGAGGTCATCCGCATAAGAGACTATATCGACGGCAGCATATACGTGCTGGGTCTGGGCAAAATAGGCAAGACTCCTATCTTCGGCTCCAACGTGCTTTACTTCGAGCTGGCCGATGGCAGCAGCTTTATTGTCCGCCCCTCCGGCACCGAGCCCAAGATAAAGGTGTACCTGCTGGTCCGGGGCGACAATGCCGGACAATGCGCCCAAAAGCTGGCCGCATATAACGAATTCGCAGAAACTTTGGGGAAATGAAAGAACTAATAGACTTGTTTATTGCTTTTGCCAAGGTGGGCGTCATGACCTTCGGCGGCGGCTACGCCATGATACCCATCTTGGAACGGGAGATCGTGGATAAGCGCAGCTGGGCCACAAGCGAGGAACTGATGGACTATTACGCTGTGGGCCAGTGCACTCCCGGCGTCATTGCCGTAAATACCGCCACCTTCATCGGTCAGAAGCGCCGGGGCATCCTGGGCGGGATCATCGCCACTTTGGGGGTTGTTTTCCCCTCCCTGGTGATAATTACGCTCATCGCCGGCATACTTACCAGCTTTGCGGATATACCTGCCGTGGAGCAGGCCTTTTCCGGAATAAGAGTCTGCGTCTGTGTGCTCATATTCAACGCCGTCACCAAGCTGTGGAAAAAGTCGGTGACGGATAAAGCAACTTTGGTCCTGTGCCTTTTGGTGTTCATACTGTCAGTCTTTCTGGACATCTCTCCGGCAGTTTTCGTCATCCTCTGCGCCGCTGCGGGCATCCTGTTTACGAAAGTGGGGCTGAGAGGGAAATGATATATCTAAGGCTTTTCTATGAATTTTTCAAGGCCGGACTGTTTGCAGTAGGCGGCGGTATGGCTACCTTGCCCTTTCTCTATGATATATCCGACTCCACCGGCTGGTTCACTCACAGCCAGCTGGCGGACATGGTGGCAGTGTCCGAGTCTACCCCAGGGCCAATAGGCGTGAATATGGCCACCTACGTGGGATTTACAACCGGAGGGATACCCGGCGCAGTGATAGCTACCCTGGGCATTATTGCCCCGTCCATAATCATCATACTTCTCATTGCCAAGGTTCTTAAAGCTTTCCGGCAGAACAAGTATGTGGATGCGACTTTCTACGGTCTGCGCCCCTGCTCCGTGGGATTGATAGCAGCTGCGGGCTTTCTGGTGCTGAAGCTGGCGCTGTTTAATACGGAGCTCTACCAGAGCACTGGAGTGCTCACGGATCTGTTCAATTTCAAGGCCATCGCCCTGGCGGCGGTGCTTCTGGTCCTCACCCGCTATGTGAAGAAACTCAAAGACCTTCATCCCATATTCTTTATTGCCGCCTCCGCTGTGGTGGGCATAGTCTTTGCCTTTTAAA
>CALXGF010000120.1 GCA_944387735.1 uncultured Oscillospiraceae bacterium | reverse complement strand
CGGGTGAGAAGTCCCGCCACATCGTTTGCATTGTCTGAGACCGGGAAAACCCTGTTGCCTCGTTCCACCTTGAGCGGCAGTCCGTTTTCTTCAAAAAAAGCCATGGCGTCCGCCGGAGACAGGCGGTTCAGGGCGCTGTACAGGAAACGTCCGTCCCCAGGAATATTTGCCATAAAAGTTTTGATATCGCAGCTGTTGGTCAGGTTGCAGCGTCCCTTTCCGGTTATACGCAGCTTGCGTCCCAGCATCCTGTTTGGCTCCAGGAGCGCCGTATCCAGACCTCTGGCTGCGGCGGTGCAGGCGCACATCAGCCCTGCGGCCCCGCCGCCGATTACCACCAGTTCAGCTTTCTCCAGATTCATATGTATCGTACTCCTTTTGCAAAGCGTCCAGCTCTGCAAGTTTGCTGTCAAGCTTCCTGCCGCAGCTATTTTCCAAAGCCGTGAGGAGAGCGGATATAAGGGCGGCCAGGGCAATACTCCCCTTGCCCGACAGCAGCAGGTCTGCGTAAAGCCCCGCAGTAGACCCCTCGTCACTTGTAAGAGCCAGGACAGACGTTCCTTTTTTTCTGGCGTAGCGCAGAGGACCGGAGAGTCCTGAAAAATGGCTGTCGCAGATTATTAGCAGAGCGGACTTCTCATCCAGCTGTAATATCTCCCTGGATAGGCCCGGAGACGCCGGGCGTGCATCAAAGCCTAAAGCGCAAAGACCGGATGCCAGATAGACATCAATTCCCTCCAGGCCCAGGCCCGCCTGCACGACGATTTTCTCCTTCTGGCCCAGCAGCTCCACCGCTTCTTCCAGAGTGCGCTGGTTCTGGGCCGTCATTATGGAGCGAAGGCCGGCGTCCCCGGCATTTACTGTCTGTCTCAGCTCCTCCGTCTCCAGATCGCTCTCCGCCTTTTCGGCTTTGCTGAGCTTGTCCTTGATAAGCTGCTGCAGATCCCGGCGCAGCTCGGAATATCCGCTGTATCCCATCTGTCTTGCAAAGCGCACCACGGAGGACTCGCTCACCTGGGCAGCCCTGGATAACATTCTGGAGGTCATAAAGGAGACCATTTCGCTGTTTTCGCTTATGTATCTGGCTATAGCCCTTTGGCGTTTGGAATAGCTCTGGCTCTCATCAGCCAGACGCTGCAACAGATCATTTTCCATAAACTCACCTCAGCTTGTCCAGCTCTTCCCCACTAAGGGCCCTCCATTTTCCCGGCGCAAGGTCCCCCAGCTCCAGGCCGCCCTCAGCCACACGCTTCAGCCTTGTGACCTTAAGGCCCACGGCCTGACACATTTTCCTCACCTGTCTGTTCCTGCCCTCGTGTATGCTTATGGACAGCAGCGCCCCGCCTGGGAGCAGCTTTACCGTTTCGACCTGAGCCGGCCTGAGGGTGTAGCCATCCAGCTCCATAGGCAGACCCAGCCTCTCCACCGCCTGGGGAATGTTCTTCCCCAGCACCCAGGTGTAGTAGGTCTTGGTCACCTCGTGGGAGGGGTGCGTCAGCCTGTTGGCAAAATCGCCGTCGTTGGTCATCAGCAGCAGACCCTCGGAATTCATGTCCAGCCTGCCGACGGGATAGACCCTCGCTCCCAGTTCCTGCACCAGAAGACTTACGTCCTTCCTGCCCTTCTCGTCTTTCATACTGGTCACATAGCCCTTTGGCTTGTTCAGCATTATGTAAACCTTCTCCCCGGTGGACGGGAGCGATCTCCCGTCCACCAGAATCCGGTCTTTCTCGGCGTCGGCCTTGTCTCCTAAAGCGGCGATCCTGCCATTTACGGTAACTCGTCCGGCGCTGATATATTCCTCGGCTGTTCTTCGGGACATCAGCCCGGCAGCCGCTATTATCTTTTGCAGTCTTTCTGCCATTATTACATTCACCCGCTGTCTGTTTCTTCCTCCGGGAGCTGCAAAGCCACGTCTCTGTCGTATACCAGAGGGCAGCTGCCCACTGTCTTTCCGTTTATTATAACCCAAATTGTTCCGCCTGTCTCCCCCTTATTTACCGGAGCAAAGACAAACCTGGGATATTCCACCTGCAAGCTGATTGCCTGGCTTCCATCCAGCAGCAGCTCCATCTCTTCCGATGGCACCAATTCCGCATACTTTTCAGTGCCCGATATCACCGGCACCTGGAAGCTCTGCCCCTCCACCGCATTTCTGAGGCTGAACTGGGAAAAGGCCCATTCGTACAGTTTTATGTGGTCGTTCCAGTCGTCCGGAGCAGACAGAGTCACGCAGATAAGCCTAAGTCCTTTTCTCTCGCAGCAGCTTGCCAGACAGCGTCCCGCCGCCTGGGTATAGCCGGTTTTCCCGCCTATGCAGTCCGGATACATATCCAGCAATTTATTGTGGTTTACCAGGGTCAGCCCTTTTATTAGGCAGCTTTTGGTGGAGCATATCTCCCTGAAGCTCTCGTTTTCCATACAGTAGGCCATGAGCTTTGCCAGATCCCTGGCAGTGGAATAATGATTTTCATCATCCAGGCCGTGGGGATTTTCAAAGCTGCTGCTGTCCATACCCAAGTCCTTGGCCTTTTCGTTCATCAACCGGGCAAAGTTTTCCGTACTTCCGGCCACATACAGCGCCAGAGCCTGGGCGGCATCGTTTCCCGACGCCAGCAGCAGTCCCTGGAGCAATTCTTTCACCGTGTAGCGTTCCCCCGCTTCAAGGTACATGGATGAGCCTTCAATATTGCAACATTCCTCAGTTATGTCAACCAACTCATTCAGCTCTGTATTCTCTATGGCAACGATAGCGGTCATGAGCTTTGTGGTGCTGGCAATAAGGGATTTGACATCGGCATTTTTTTCATAAACCGTCTGGCCGTCGGAAGTAATTACAATGGCGGACTGTGCGCTAGGGCAGGGCTGCTCTGCCCAGGCCCCCGGGTCCAAGTGCATCAGCAGGCATATAACAGCCAGCAGGGATAAAATTTTCCTAATAATAAGCACCGCCTTTCTCTAGGCAGTGCTTATTATTTACACATATTCAAATAATATGAATTATCAGACCTTATCGTTTTTCTGCTTGGCAATGAAGGCGTCCACCCGGTCCATAACCTGGGGTACCAGATCGATGATACGGTCCACGGTGTTGCTTGCGGGAGGAGTGACATTGATCATTCTCACAACGCCGTCCTTGATCACCAGAAAGCCGATAGGGTCGATCTTCACGCCGGTGGCATTGCCTCCGCCGTAGGGGCGCTCATCCCCGGCTTTCTTGGCGGCAAACTCCACGCCGCCGCCGCCGAAGCCCACGCTGATTCTGGAGATGGGGACAAGGGTTATCCCGTCAGGAGTATAGATAGGATCGCCCACAACGGTGTCTACCTTGAGAATGTTCTTTACACTCTCCATAGTATTCTGCATCAAAGTTCCTATAGGGTTATTATCCATTAGAGTCCGTCCTTTCCTCTTGCTGTATATTTTGTTCTGTATTTATCTCGTTATCAGCATTTTCCCCTGCTTCGGGTAAAATCTCTTCTCCGCTGCGCTTTCTTCTGAGCTTTTCCTTTAACAGCCGCAGCTTGTTTTTAAGCAGTATCCCCAGCACGCCGAAGGCCAGGGCAAATGCCATCCGAAACACCTGGCCAATGCGAATGACCAGGCAAAGGCCCACATCTATCCTGGACTTATCCGAAGTAAAGTCCACATCGGTGTACACGTCGCTGTCTTTGACAATAAAACTCCGGGCGCAGATGGGGGCCAAGGAGGCCAGAGCGGCATTGACATAGTTATAGGTCATAGCCGTGTTGTATGGGTCCTCTCCTCCTGCCACATAGTGAAGCATGAACCTGTCCACTGTGAGCTTTCCGAATTTGCCCAAGCCCCTCAAGGCCGCCTTTATAAGGGCGAGCTTTTCGTCCATATTCAGCTCCAATTTTTTTCTGGGCTTCTTGGTCCTCCCAGCCTTGGGCTCCTTTGGTTTTTTCTCTTTTTTAGGCTTCTTTTCCTTTTGAGGTTTGGATTTGTCCCTGGGTTTTTTCGGCAGAAGCTTTATGAGAACTCCGCAGACCTTGGCAGAAAGGCCCAGCTGACCTTCCACATAGCTTACGTCGGCTCCCACCGGGATGAGCATTATCAGAGCTATAATGCCGAGGATAATGCCCAGCACGATCAACCAGACCAATTACATCACTCCTCCACGGTCTCCCCTGTGATTTCGCTGATGGAAATTTGTTCTTTATTATCTACATTCTGAAGTTTATCTATGGCTGCTTGAAGTTTTTCCAGGCCCTCCCCGTTGCTCATATCCGGCAGAGGCGGCAGCTGCGACAGTTCGCTTATGCCCATAGTGCGCAGGAAGACATCAGTGGTTCTGAAGATAGCGGGCCGGCCCGGCACGTCCAGACGGCCGCACTCTTCGATCAGTCCCCTCTCGCAGAGCATGCTAACTGTATAGGAACTGTCAACGCCTCTCACCTGTTCCACATAGGCCCGGGTCACAGGCTGGAAATATGCCACCACCGCCAGAGTCTCCAGGGCGGGCTGAGACAGAGCCGGCGGCTTTCGCTGCTCCAGGACCTTGCCTATGTAGGGGGCAAATTCCGGAGCGGAGCACATTTGCAGCTTGTCCTCCAAGCGCAGTATTCTCATGCCCCGCTGTCCGGAGCAATACTGTTCCTGAAGCTGGACGGCGGCAGCGGCTATCTCCTCCTCGCCGACGCCCAGGATAAGAGAGAGCCTTGCAATGGGCACGCTGTCCCCTGCCGCAAAAAGTATGGCTTCAATAACGGATACAATATCTATCATCGTTTACTCCAGGATCTTTTCCATAATCTCGTCCACGTCCCCGCCGGTAAACTCCAATACATAGTCCTCCCCGCTCCGGTCTATGTGGATGCTGCCCATGCTGCACAGCTCCAGAATAGACATAAATGTCGCCACAATTTCCGAGCGGGAGCGGCATGCCATATACAGCTCATGCAGAGACGCCCTGCCGGTTTTTAGCTTTATGAGTATTTGACGGCTCTTGTCCCGAACGCTGTAGATTATACGTTTAGGCACGGACTGGCTCATGTCCGGTTCCGGGGTCTTACCGCCTCTGGAATATATGCTGTACAGAGCTTTAAGCAGATCTGCCGGCTCGTGGCGGTATTCATATTCCTTTGCGCTTTTAGGCAGAGGCTCCGGCAGCTTTGCATAGTATTGGAGTCCAAGCTCCGAGGCTTTTTTCAGCTCCGGGACTATCTGCTGCACGGAGGCAAAAATGTCCCTGCATGTGAGCTGTTCCAGGGACTCCATCAGAACTTCCAGTTCGGAGACTTCCTTGTCGCCGGCCAGAAGCATCCTGGTCTTGATGTACAGCAGATGGGCGGCCATCTGTACGAATTCGCTGGCCACCTCCATATCCATACTCTGCATCTTGTCCAGATACTCCAGATACTGATCCAGAATATCCGAAATTCTTATATCCCGAATCTCTATTTTATTTTTTGCCAGCAGCATCAGGATAAGGCTCAAAGGACCCTCGAAGTCCTGAAGCTCGTTTTTTTCCTTAACTATGCCTTCCAGAAAAAAATTAGGATTTTCCATTATAACTCACATATAAAAGAGATACATTACTCCGTCGCAGGCCAGCTGAGCCAGGGGAGCGAGCCATGAATAAACCAGATCTATGAGATAGTTCAAGGGTCTTCCCAGCACACCTGTAGCCACCAGGATAATCATTATTATTCCGCCGTAGCGTTCATAGCGCATAAGCTTATAATAATCCTCATCCCTCAGCAGGGAGAAGATTACCTTTGAGCCGTCCAAAGGCGGAATGGGCAAAATATTGAATATCCCCAGACCAATGCTCAAAACAGCTGTAAGCTGTATCATCTGCAAAAAGTACTGACCGACACTGCTCCTGTTCAGGGGAATAAAGGCCGCTCCGTAAATCAGCATGAAGACAACGGCGATTATCAAGTTGCTCAGCGGACCTGCCAGGGCCGTGACAGCCATGCCCCGTTTGGGATTTTTGAATTTATACATATTCACAGGCACGGGCTTGGCCCAGCCCACGTGAAAAACCAGCATCATCAGAAGGCCCACAGGATCCAGGTGCTTGAGGGGATTAAGGCTGAGCCGTCCCCGGCTCTTGGCCGTGTCGTCTCCCAGCTTGTAGGCAACCAGACCGTGGCTCAGTTCGTGTACGGTAATGCAAAGCAGGGAT
>CALXGF010000119.1 GCA_944387735.1 uncultured Oscillospiraceae bacterium | reverse complement strand
CAGCGGCCTGGACGAGGCCGCTTGCCGCCGGGCGACGCGGGCCACCTTGGCCTCCACGCTCCGGGCTCTGGAGGATCTTGAAAACGTCTGCGTCTCCCTGGCTATAGGGCTTTTCGACGGTTACTGCGCCTTTGACAGCATGCCGGTGCTGGAGAGTATAAGCCGCATGGAGTGCGAAGCCTTTATTGCGGAAAACCTGGCCCCGGAACGGCTGGCCCTGTCTATAATAGAATCCAAGGCGGTGTAATATGTTTCCCATTCTTATACAGACGATACAGCGGGATTCCGCCATCACCTTCCCCATGCTGGGGGACCTGACCATAGACCCCCCGGCTTACTTTACTGTCTTTGGAAAGAACATCTATTTCTACGGCGTCATCATCGGCCTTGGTTTCATTATGGGTATGTTCTACTGCGCCAAGAGGAGCCGGGACTTTGGTCTGAAGCCGGACGATGTGTACGACCTGATGATCTTTCTTATTCCCTTCTCCATCATCGGCGCCAGGCTGTACTATGTTATATTTGAGCTGGACTATTACATCCAGCACCCGGAGCATATCTTCTCCACCCGGGAGGGGGGCCTGGCCATCTACGGAGGTATAATAGCCGGGGCTCTGGTCGTGTACTTCGTATGCCGGAAGAAAAGGGTGCCGGTTCTGGCCTTCCTGGACCTGGTGGTTTTCGGCCTGCTCATAGGTCAGATAATGGGCCGCTGGGGCAATTTTATAAATCGGGAAGCCTTCGGCGCCGAGACGGACATTTTCTGCCGCATGGGGCTCATCGCTCCAGACGGCAGCGCCATATACGTCCACCCCACTTTCCTCTATGAGAGCCTGTGGAACCTGGGGGTACTTATTTTCCTTATTGTGTTTACGAAAAGAGGCAAACGCCGTTACGACGGTCAGTGCCTGTTGCTGTATTTCCTGCTCTACGGTCTGGGCCGGGCCTGGATAGAGGGTCTGCGTACCGACAGTCTATATATCGGCAGCACCGGTATACGGGTATCCCAGGCTCTGTCCCTGGTTCTGGTTCTGGTCTCCCTGGTCATCCTCATTATAGAGAGCCGCCGTCCCCATCCCCCGGAGAAGCTGTTTGTAAATCAGGTACGGGCCAGAGAGGCGGCAGAGGCGTCAAACGAAGAAACAACAAAAAATCAAGCGTAAGCGGAGGTAAAAACAATGGCAGATTATAAAGACATCATCGCCGGTACCATTTCAAACATAGTGGGTAAGGTGAAGGAAGTGGCGGAGAGCCCCAGCGTGCAGCAGGCCGTGGACAAGATGAAGGAGGCCGCCGGCGACACCGTCAGCAAGGTAAAGGAGGCCGCCGAGGGCAGCACCGTAAAGGAGGTATACGAGCAGGGCGCCTCCAGAGTCAAGTCCTACGGACGCATTGCTAAGCTCTCTCTCCAGGTAAACGGGGAATATGAGGAGCTGCGCCGGGTATATACCGAGATTGGCAAGCTCTGCTACGCCCGGCACAAGGAGGCTCCGGAGGAGTTCTTTGCCCCTCTCTTCTCCCAGGTTGAGGAGATAACCCGGCGTATCGACAGTATGGAAGCAGAGATAGAGGCCGTCAAGGCTGAAGCCGCCGGCGACGGCGAGGACGACATCGTAGTGGAAGTGGTGGCGGAGCCTGTGGACGAGGCGGCGGAGAAGGCCGCCGAGTACAAGGCCGCCGCCGAGGATTTCCAGGCCGTGGTAGACGCCGAGTTTGACTCCGGCGAGAAGGCTGATAAGTAATATAAATAACTTAAACTAAAGGGTATCCCGGGCGAGAGTCCGGGATACCCTTTATCAACTTGTGGAAAAAGTCCCGCCTGGGCTCTCTCCACTGCGCTTTTCCGCCAAGTATTTTGCCCATGGCAAAATGCTGCCAGGCAGCGTCGGAAACTACTATGTAGTTTACTCCGCTTCAAAGTATATGGAGTTTGCTCCGACGCTAGAGCCGCTTCCACAGGCGTATGACTCCCCTGTCGTTGAGCTGCTGCAAAGTCACCAGAATTATGGGGAAGCTGAGCATCCCCCACACTCCCCAGACCCGCCAGCCCACGTATACCGCCAGCAGGGAGGCCAGAGCGTCCAGACCTATCTGGTCCCCCATAAGCTTTGCCTGTATACAGCTGCGCACCAGATTTATCACTATCCAGCAAACCAGGAGCCCTATCCCCAGCTTTGTGCTGCCCAGGAGCAGAGAATAAATTGCCCAGGGCACCAGAACAATACCTGTGCCGAAAACCGGCAGGGCGTCGATAGCGGCAGTTATTGCGGCCAGGCCTACCGGGCTTTTAACCCCCAGCAGCAGAAAGCCCAGCAGCAGCTGGAAAAAGGTCAGTAGCATCAGTAGGACCTGAGCCCGCAGGAAGCCCAGGAAGCTGCCCTTCATGTCCTCCCTCAGGCCCTCCAGCCTGCTTCTGAATCGCTCCGGCAGCTGGGCCAGGATGAAGGCCGTCGTCCTGGGATAGGTGGCGGAGATAAAATAGGTCCCTATCCCTGCGGTGACTATGAACAGGAGTATATCCGGGCTTGCCTGAGCCATGGCTTTCAGCCCGTCAAGGGCCCATTGGGACAGCAGCAGCGGCAGGTCGTAGAGGCCCTCCCACAGGGCGTCCAGCGCCGTCTCCATGTACTCCTTTACTCCCTCCGGCGCAGCGTCCACATACAGCAATATGCCATTTTGCAGGCTGCCCAGGCTGTCCCCCACCTCCAGCATCAAAGCCGGGGTCTGCTTTGCAAAGTCTGTGGCGGCGTTTATTGCCCAAAGGCTCAGGCTCACCACAGCCCAGCTTAAAAGGCCCAGCACCGCCAGAGTCAGTACCGCCGCCGCCGGGGAGCGTCTCCAGCCGTGGCGCAGCAGAAAGCCCATAGGCAGCTCCAGCAGGGCCGCCACGGCATAGGCCAGTATAAAGGGGGCCGCCCAGGGCAGCAGATACTTCGCCCCCAGCCATATCCCGCCTATCGTCCCCGCCGTATAGGCCAGAACGCCTATATATTTGATAAGTTTTTGCTGCATCACTCTACCTGCTCCTACAAGGTTCTCAGATAAAGTTCTAGCCATTTTTTTGGTAAATTATTCCTCCGCACCCCGGAGCGCCCCGCCGTATATAATGGTGTAGGCAAAGCGTCGCCGCTTTGTCCATTGCCGCTATTGCGGCGCTGGAGGAATGTTACCATGCTTATCGTGCAGAAATTTGGCGGCAGCTCCCTCGCCGATATTGAAAGACTGCGCCGGGCCGCCGAGATATGCCGGCAGGCCCGGTGCCGGG
>CALXGF010000118.1 GCA_944387735.1 uncultured Oscillospiraceae bacterium | reverse complement strand
CCAAAATAGCCTCGTAAACCAATACTTTACGGAGGTTTTGAACTATGAGCAGCAACAGCTCCGGCAAGAGGCTGGAGGGATTTTTTACCGGAAAGGGCTTCTACATAGTCCTTTTCCTGTGCGCCGCAGTGATCGGCGTGTCGGCCTGGATGATGGCCGCCGGGAATGAGACTATGGATGACCTGAGCAAGACCAATGACATCAGTCTGGAGAACAAACGGGTGGAGACCATTGTGGTGCCGCCCCAGACCAGCAAGGAGCCGGATACTTCCGACGCCGCCGGAACGGAGACCCAGACCCAACAGGACACTTCCGCCCGGCCCCAGCAGGATGAGGGCGCTGCCGACACCATGGCGGAGGACGCCACCCAGGTCTGGCATGAGGGAGACGTGATGGAGGTCATGGCGCCGAGCTATATCTGGCCCGTCCAGGGGGAACTGGAACGGAAGCACCAGATGGACTCCCTGGCCTATGACGTGACCATGCGGGATTGGCGCACCCATGAGGGCATCGACATCAGCGCGGCCCTGGGTACCGCCGTCACCGCCGCCCACTCCGGCACGGTGTCGGCTGTTGAGACCGACGACCTCTACGGCACCGTGGTGACCATTGACCACGGGGACGGCAGCAGCAGCGTGTACGCCAATCTGGCGGACACTCCCACGGTTAGCGTGGGAGAGTGGGTGGACAGCGGCAGCATCATCGGCTCCGTGGGTACCACCGCCCTGTGTGAGATCGGCCAGGGCACCCACCTGCACTTTGCCATCTTTGTGGACGGCCAGAGCGTGGACCCCTTGACTTATCTGCCCGCATGACAAGACAAGCATAAAATAAAAACAGTGGGATTTCGGCCTGAAATCCCGCTGTTTTTATTATTTGCGTACATATATATTGACTATCGGATTGCCGTAAGAGCGGATGCTGTCCAGATACTCAAAGCCCGGGGGAGCTCCCGTCTCCCCGGAGTAGAGCTGATAGGTGCTGTTCTCCACCACATAGTCAGCCTTTTCGATATCCTCCGGGCCGACGATGCTTATCCTGTCCCGCAGCTCCCGATCCAAAGTGAGCAGGCCCCATCTTATGCCGTTGTCGTTGCTGAGATAGGAGGAGACGCATATATCTCCCGAAGACCGCTCCGCTACATAAAGCAGCCCCTCTCTTGTGGAGACGTTCCAATAGTCCAGCTCATAGTTGCTCTCCACATCGCTGCCGGCCAGGAAATTGTAATAAGTCTGTTGATTGGGGTGATTCAGCACATTTTGTACGGACAGAAAGACCAGGCATAAAACGGTGGCTGTCACCGTGATTTTCTTGTATTTTCCCATCAGGCGGATGAGACCATAGGCGGCCAGGATCATTATACCTGCGTAGGCAAAATAAAAATGTCGCCAACCGTTGTATACCACCGGCGGATTGAAAACGGCGAGCAGCACGGGCGCCAGGGCGCAAAGGCATATCATCGCAATAAAAATCCCCTGATCCCGGCGTTCTTCTTTGGCTTTGCCCTGCCTGACCAAGGGCAGAGCGGCCAGAAACAGAACTCCCGCCAGGGCCAGCAGCAAAATGAAGACCGGCGTGCTTATGCCTATAAGCTTGGGAATGTAGCTGCGGGGCAGCGGCATCTGGGGGACTTTGTATATGGTACCTTCAAATACCACCGAGCCGCTCCAACGGGAAAAGTCGAAGGTGTTATTCAGACAATGCCTAAAAAAACCCAAGGGGTCTGACCACATTGCCGGGGTGAGCAGATAGTACAGAACGAGAAACGACGCTATAGTCAGACAGACCGTGAAAATACTACGCCTGTTCCACTGCCTGTGCAGGGATATGTACAGGATATAGGCGAGCCCTATGACTCCAAAGAAATACAGCCCGATTATTTTCGTGTTGGCGGCCAGGGCGGCAATAAGGGAATATAGCAGAACGTCCAAGACCCGCCGGTATTTTATTGCCCTTATTCCAAAAAGGCAGCTGCCAATAAGCAGATACATTAGGACAACATCCTTATTGTTGTAGTGCATCTCCGCAAAGAACCTGGGGCTTGCAAACAGGATGAGCGCAGACAACAGAGCCGCCCCCTTGTTCCGGAAAAGCTCATACACGAGAAAATAAAAAGCAATAAGCCCGGCAAAGCATATCGCAAAGGTGTAGTAGTGGAAAGGCAGGGAAATGTCCGCAAACTCATAGCTGCCGCCGAGCACATCGTCCCTGAGCAGCAGAAGGGCAAAAGGATAGTAGGCGGCTATGCCGTGGTCCCGGTCGGAGTTCATGCTTATCCTGCCTATACCGGCTTCTCTGAGCTTATATACTATCTCGGAATCCTCTGAAAATAGCCTTCCGGCAACTTCCAGAATATTCATCTGCAATATCTTGATTTCGCTGGGCTCGTCAAAATGGGGGCCGTAATCGGCAGAAACTAAAAGCCCCATAACAAACATCAGAATAAATACCCCAACGATAAGAAAATTGATTTTTCTTCTGCTTAAAGCCGGCATAGCCTTCAACATCCTCTTTTTCACTCCGCAATAAAAGCCGCAGCCCGGAACGCTCAGGCTGCGGCAGTCCGGGACCGAGCCTGATTTACGCTGAAAAAGTATAACATGAATCTCCCCTCAGCACAACATTCTTATTGTGTGTATCCGCAAATTATTTAAGGCTCATCCCCCCAAGGTGAATCAAAAAAGAATTTATGTTTATTAAGAATTATTTATCGTTTTTCGATAAATAATTCTTGACAAGCGATATAAACCATGCTATGCTCCGGGTACAGGAAAGCGAAGGGAGCGATGGTATGAACTGGAGCAGGGACAAGAGCATAGTCCTCTCCCAATTTTGTGTTTGCGCCTTTGGACTGCTGCTGGCGGTGCTGGACGTTTTCGGCTACTGGCTGGTGGGTTTCTTCATACGGCTCAGAAGCATGAACTGGCAGCTGGGGGCTGTGATACTGGCGGCGGTATATGTGTGCAGCGTCTTTGCCTGGATAGTGCTGTGGCGTATGTGGAAGCTGCTGGGGAATATCAAGGCCGGCAGGGTCTTCATCCCGGAGAATATAAGTCACATGCGCGCCGTGAGCTGGTGCTGCGCCGCAGTGGCCCTGGTATGCCTCCTGGCAAGTCTGGCATACCTGCCCTTTTTCATCTGCGCCATGGCCTCGGCCTTTATGGCCCTGATAGTCCGGATAGTGAAAAACGCCTTCCAGCAGGCCCTGCTGATGAAGGACGAGCTGGACTTTACGGTGTGAGGGCGGGAATATGGAGATACTCGTGAACCTGGATGTAATGATGGCAAAGCGGAAGATATCCTTAACGGAGCTGGCTCAGCGTATAGACATAAGCCCTGCCAATCTCTCCATTTTGAAAAACAACAAGGCCCGGGCCATACGCTTTTCCACCCTCATGGCCCTGTGCCACGAGCTGCAATGCCAGCCCGGAGACATACTGGAATTTATTGACGACTGAGGAGGCGGACATGGACGATAACAGGCTGAATGAAAAGACGGAGTTTTCTCTGAAACCTGGGGAGCTGGTCTGCGCTCTGCTCATGTACCCAGCGGCATACATATATATACTTGTCTTCGGCTCACGGAACGACAGGATATGGTTCGGCGTCTTTGTGCTGCTGTTTATAGCCATGACCGAGCTTTTGAACCGGGGCAGACCCCATCCCAGGGAAAGCTGGGTGTGGCTGGGCTGCGTCGTGGTGATGAGCGTATGCGCCGCTTTTGACTTGAGCCGGGTGTGGAATTACGGATTGACAATGATGATGGTGCATCCCCTGGCGGTGTGGTGGGTCCTGAGCCGCAGCGGCCGCCTTGCAGAGGGGGAGAGCGGGCACCTGCTGCCCCTGGACGCCCTCAACGGTTTCTTTACCATACCCTTTGGAAATTTTGCCCTGCGTATTCGCTGTGTGGCCAAGGGCCTGAGAGGCCGGGGGCGGGGAGAGAGCAAAGGCAAAGGCAGACCGTGGGCGGCAGCTCTGGCAGTGATTGCGGCGCTGGCGCTGCTGAACGGGGCCCTCACGGAACTTGCGGAGGCCGACCAGGGCTTCGGCAAGCTTACGGCGGATATTCTGGAGCTGTTCAGTTTCGATTTGGGCGACAACTTTGCCCTCTATGTCTTCCGTTTTATAGTCAGCCTTCCCGTAGGAGCCTGGCTCTTCGGCCTCTTAGCCGGGAGCCTGCGCACCGAGGAGGAGAGGCTCCGGGCCCAGGCGGCGGCGGTAAACGGCTTCCTGCCAAAGCTGCGAGCTGTGCCGGAGAGAGTGTGGACCGTGGTGATGGGGGTGTTTGCGGCAGTATATTTCCTCTTCTTCGCTGTACAGAGCAGTTATCTGTTCGGCGCTTTCACCCGGACGCTGCCGGAGGATTTTACCGTGGCCCAGTACGCCAGGGAGGGCTTCTTTGAGCTGTGCCGGGTTATGGCCATAAACTTCAGCCTTCTGTATCTGGTGAGCCGCAGCAGCGTAAAGCCCATACGGGAGGACAAGGTGCAGCGCATCGCCGCCACCCTGCTGATCATTGCGGGAATGATATTTGCAGTGATAGCCATGTCAAAGCTGGTGCTGTATATAATGTGCTTCGGCTTTACCCCCAAGCGGCTGCAAAGCAGCTGGCTGGCGCTGCTGCTCTTTATGGGCTGCGCAGCCTGCCTTTACAGCCTGTGGACGGGGAAGAAGAGCTTCAAATACTGGATGATGTACGGGGCGGTGAGCCTGGCCCTGCTGCATCTGTATTGAGGAGGGGGAGAAATGCTGCCTGTGCTTTTGCCTCTCATAGCCTTTGCCCTGCCGGTGATGGTTATAGTCCGCAATGAAAAGCGGCCGGTGGGCCGCCCCTGGCTCTTTTCCCTGGGGAGCTTTGCCGCCGCCCTGGGGGCCCTGTGCCAGGAGCTGTGGGTCTTTTACCGCCGTGCGGAGAACGGGGATGTCTCCGGCATATTGGACACCGCCGGGGCGGTGCTGGCCATAGGAATAGGGATAAGCCTCTTTTGCCTGGTTCTGAATCTCATAGCTCTGGGCCTGAGCTACGGCGGCGAAAGCTCCCGCTGAAAAGTCTTGGAAAATAAAGGAATCGCTCTTGCATTTGCCGGAGATATTCGGTACAATACAAGGGCGATTTTTTTTGTTTTTTTGAGGTAATTATGGGAATCAGATCCTTAATAGGCGACAGGGCCTTCTACCGGCGGCTGTTTACGGTCATGCTGCCCATCCTGGTGCAGAACATCATCACCAACTTTGTAAACCTCCTGGACAATGTGATGGTGGGCCAGGTGGGCACCGAGCCCATGTCCGGCGTGGCCATAGTCAATCAGCTGCTGTTTGTGTTCAATCTCTGCATTTTCGGCGGCCTTGCGGGAGCCGGGATATTTACCGCCCAGTTCTACGGGAAGAAGGACGACCAGGGCATCGCCGAGAGCATACGGGGGAAGATATACATTGCAGCCGGAGTTCTGGCTGTGGCCCTGTTCATACTTATAGGCTACGGGGAAGAGCTTATAATGCAGTTTATCCACGAGGGGGAGGAGGGCCTGGACATGGCCGCCACCCTGGAATACGGCAAGGACTACCTGAAGGTCATGCTCCTGCAGGTCTTCCCCTTTGCGGTGATGCAGATATACTCCAGCACCCTGAGAGAGACCGGGGAGACGGTGCTGCCTATGAAGGCGGGCATAGTTGCGGTGCTTGTAAACCTCACCGGCAACTATATCCTCATCTTCGGCAAGCTGGGCGCTCCGGCCCTGGGCGTGGTGGGCGCCGCTATAGCTACGGTAATCTCCCGCTATGCCGAGTGCCTTATAGTGGTCGTCTGGACCCATACCCATAAGCAGCGCTGCCCCTATATACGGGAGGTATACAAGAGCCCCAGGATACCGGCGGAGCTGGTGAAAAAGATAGTGTTTATGGGCCTGCCCCTGCTGGTGAACGAGCTGCTGTGGTCCGGGGGCATGACCATGCTCAACCAGTGCTATTCCGTCCGGGGTCTGGAGGTGGTCTCCGCCATGAATATCTCCACCACCGTTTCCAATCTCTTCTTCTGCGCCTTCTTCGCCATGGGCAACACCGTGGCCATAATGGTGGGCCAGCTGCTGGGGGCCGGGCAACTGGAGCAGGCCGTGGAGGAGGACAGAAAGCTCATCGCCTTTGCCGTGGCGCTCTGCGCCGCAGTGGGCGTGGTGATGGCGGCCCTGGCCCCGGCCATACCCAAGATATACAACACCACCGACACCGTCCGCCGTCTGGCTGAGGACCTGCTGCTGGTGGTGTCCGCCACCATGCCGGTCCACGGCTTCAACAACGCCTGCTTCTTTACCCTGCGCTCAGGGGGCAAAACCATAATTACCTTTGTTTTTGACAGTATGTACCTCTGGGTGCTGTGCGTGCCTCTGGCCTTCATCCTCTCCAGGTTCACAGCCGTGCCCATCCTGCCTCTGTTCATCGCCGTACAGCTGCCGGACCTTGTAAAGGCGGCCATGGGTTACGTGATGGTGAAAAAGCGCATGTGGGTCAAGAATCTGGTTAAAGATTAAAAATCAGCTGTAAGTGAGAAATACACCAAGCCCGCCCCGGCCTATGGATGCCGAGGCGGGCTTTACGTCTGCTGATACAGGGCCGGCGGAGGTCCTCAGCACTGCTGAAGACGCAGCATCTCCCGGCGGAGCCTGTCGATTATGCGCTTTTCCAGGCGGCTGATGTAGCTTTGAGAGATGCCCAGCATATCCGCCACCTCTTTTTGGGTGTACTCCTTCCCGGCGGGCAGGCCGAAGCGCAGCAGTATTATCTCCCGCTCCCGCTTATCCAGAGAGTCTATGGCCTCCATGAGCATCTGCTTGTCGGCGTCGTCCTCCAGAGGGCGGTACACCTCGTCCTCCTCGGTGCCCAGAATGTCCGAAAGGAGCAGCTCGTTGCCGTCCCAGTCGGTATTCAAAGGCTCGTCGAAGCTCACCTCGGTGCGCTGGGAATTTATCTTCCTCAGATACATTAGTATCTCGTTTTCAATGCAGCGGGAGGCATAGGTGGCCAGCTTTATGTTCTTGCCGGAGTTAAAAGTGTTCACCGCCTTTATAAGACCGATAGTGCCTATGGATATCAGGTCCTCGATGTTTATTCCGGTGTTTTCAAAACGCTTGGAAATGTACACCACCAGGCGGAGGTTATGTTCGATGAGCTGCTGCCGGGCTCTTTCGTCTCCCAGCCGCAGGGCCTTTATGGCCTCTTCCTCCGCAGCTTTTTCCAGAGGCGGCGGCAGGGTGTCGCTGCCGCCTATGTAAAAAACCGGCGGAGGCTCTATTCCAAGGATGTTGAATATCTGGTTGCGGATAAAGACTATTTGGGGCTTGCAAAGCATATAAAGGTTCCTCCATGGGATTATAGATTACGAGAAAAAGCCTAGATTACTCCGTCGAAGCCCGGACCGGCGGCCCTGGGAGACAGGGCCAGCAGGCGGTCCCGGTCCTCCCGGCCGTCTATCAGCAGGCTGTCCGGTTTGAACACCGGCAGGAGACCGCCGCCCCCCAGGGCTGAAAAGGGTATGAGCCGCACCCGGCCCTTCAGTTCCGGGAAGGCGGCGGCAGAACGGACGAACTCCACCGGGTCGGCTATATCCAGCAGGGAGGCGGCAGGCCCGAAAAGCTCCCTCAGGGCCCGGGGACAGACTACCGCCACGGGAGCGCCGCTGATGGGGTCTGAAAGACAGTTGCCGCTGTCCACCATGGCGCTGAGACGGCAGCTGCGGCTTAGCATATGTATCTCCAGGACCTTGACGCTGCGCCCGGAGGGACCGGGGGCTGCGGAGAAAATAAGGCGGAGGACGGCGTAGGCCAGCAGAAAGCACAGCGTAAGCAGACGCAGGTCCAGCCGTATATAGCCGAAGTTTAGCTCCAGGGCCCAAAGGGCCCCGCCCAAAGCGGCGGAGAGAGCCAGAAATACCCCGGCGCAGGCCGGAGCCCTGCGTTCTCCGCCGTAGGCTATAAGCAGCATGAGAGCGCCGAAGACCCCTTTCCATAGAGCCCTGCCGAGGAAGGCGAAGCCTGGGGCAAAGACCAGCACAGAGTAGGCGGCGCCCAGCAGCGCCGCCATAAAATACCTGCCACGCCTGAGAGGCAGGGCGCAGAGCCTGGCGGCGCACAGGCACAACAGGTAGTCCGCCAGCAGGTTTGAGAGAAAAAGGCTGTCTGCATAGATGATCTCCATGGCCTGAGTATAGCACCGGCAGGCTGCACAATTTGTCATTTGGGAATTGTCAAACAGGCCGTGCTGTGGTAAAATCTATGAGAAATTTATGCATATGATGCCCCGGAGAAAACAGGGCGCAGACCCTGGGGGCCGGAAGGGATAAGTGAATATGAGCTTTGTGTACAAGCGGGCGCTGATTAAAATCAGCGGCGAGGCCCTGGCCGGAGCCAAGGGCGCCGGCTTTGACTTTGACTTTATCTCCAGAGTCTGTTCCACGGTGAAGGACTGTGTTGTCCCGGGCCTGGAGGCGGGCATAGTCATCGGCGGCGGCAATTTCTGGCGGGGCGTGAAGGACGGGGCAGGAAAAGTGGAGCGGGTCAGCGCCGACCGTATGGGGATGCTTGCCACCTGCATGAACTGCCTTGCCGTGGCCGAC
>CALXGF010000117.1 GCA_944387735.1 uncultured Oscillospiraceae bacterium | reverse complement strand
TTACTTTTTGGCCATACCCTTCTGGCGGGCGTACTCGGCGGCGCCCAGAGCGCCCATCAGCTGCGGGTCGGTCTTCAGCTCAACCACCTTCAGCTTCAGCACGTGCTCTATGGCCTCCTTCAGCCCGTCGTTCTTGGCGCAGCCGCCCGTCAGGGTGATGGAGTCGGTGGCTCCCGCCTTCTTCGCCATGACAAAGCACCGCTTTGCCACCGCCATCTCTATACCCGCCGCTATCTCGTCCGTCGCCTTGCCTTCGCCCACCAGGGTGATGACCTCAGACTCGGCAAACACCGTGCACTGGGCCGTGATGGGGATCACGTTCTTTGCCGTCAAACTCAGCTTGCTGAACTCCGGCAGGCTCAGCTCAAAGCTCCGGGCCATTGCCTCGAAGAAGCGGCCCGTGCCTGCGGCGCACTTGTCGTTCATGGCAAAGTTCTTTACCGTGCCGTCGGTATCTATGGAGATGCCCTTTACGTCCTGGCCTCCAATGTCGATGATGGCCTTCACGTCGGGATTGGTCACGTGCACGCCCATGGCGTGGCAGCTTATCTCCGAGATGTTCTCATCGGCAAAGGGCACCTTGTTGCGCCCGTAGCCCGTGCCTATCAGGTAGGCCAGGTCCTTGCTGTCCTTCAGCCCCGCCTGCTTGCACACCTCTTCCATTGCAGCTATTGCGCTCTGCTCAGAATTTATCTTGCTCCTTATCGTCGTGTCCGCTATCATTTTCCCGTTCTCGTCCAGTATCACTGCCTTGGTATACGTGGACCCTACGTCGCAGCCGCCAAAATATTTCATCTTGCTTTTGCCTCCATGTTTCTTTTTAGTTTATTGCCGCTGGCGATTTCAAACATCATATTCGTAAGAGGGATACTTATCCATGTCGTAGGGAGCTTTCAGAGTATCCTTCCTGTCCATATTGTCGTAGTGCTTTTTCAGCAGGGGCTCAACCACATTGAAAAGCAGCTTGCCGTCCAGGTCAAAGAAGAACACGGCAAAGAGCGCCGCATTGGCCAGCAGCGCCAGGCCCAGCAGCTTCAGGACAAGGCGGCCCAGCTTGCGCCCCAGGGAACATTTGCAGCATTTGCGCTTTTTCATAGTATCTCCTCCTTACCAGCCCATGGAATCGTCAAAGTCCAGCAGAGACGGGTCCAAAGGCTCCTCGTGCATGACGGTGGTCATATAGTCGTTGATTATGCGGCGTATCTCCGCCCGGCTCACGGTGCGGCTGTCCGGCAGAGCGTGGGGCATCCAGACGGCGGGGATGTTCCTGCTGCGGAACTCGTCCTCAAAGTGGCCGTGTACGCCCTGCATGCCTTTGCACTGGAGCTGGTCGTACATCATGACGAAGTCGCAGTTGAACTTCTCCATGTTCTCCCATAGCTCAAAGATGTGGTGCATACCGCCCACGGCCATGCGGCGCATGGGGGCCCACATGTGGTAGGTGGCCATATCGTCCAGGCAGTGGTCGTAAGTGTCGGTGCGGATGGACATGTCGAACATGAGAGAGTCCATGTTGATTATCACGTTCAAGCCCCAGCAGTTATAGGCCCAGGTGCACCAGTGGGAGTAATACAAAGGTGCGCAGGACCAGGCGATGACCCGGTGGCGGGTCTTGGGGAAGGTGTTTATCTTCTTGCTGACGCACTTCTCCAGGATCTTACGCACCTTCTTGTCGCAGAAGTGCCAGATGGGCCGGTCGCCGTCCTGGCTGTAGTAGATACGGTAGAGGGCCTGGGCCACGCCGTTGATGGGATAATAGGGGGTCTTGGCGGCCACTTCCCACTTCTCCCGCTCGAACTCCTGCAGCTGGTTCTGCTGCCGCAGCTTCTTCACCAGCTGGTCCCAGTTGAAGGGCACGCCGGTCTGCTCCTCTATGAACTTCCAGCACTCCTCTATCTCCCGGCGGCAATGCTTCTGCACCAGGGGATCGTCAAACTGCATGGGCTGGGGCATGGCAAACAGGGGCTTGTCGTAGAACCAGTCCTGAAGGATGGAGGTGGCCACGGAGGCGTCGCAAGCCTCGTTGGAGGTTATAATGAAGGGGGCATAGTCCGGCATATCGTCCAGCACGAAAAGTCCGGACTCTGCCTGGCACATGGGGCAGGGGTCGCCGGGCAGGCCGATGGACTGGACGGCGTCGATATAGTTGAGCACCGTGTGGCAGTTCACATGGCAGGTGACGAAATAGGGGATCATCTCCATTGCCACATTGTCGAAGTGGTCGCTCCAGGGATAGAATATGCCGCCCCAGACGGTCTCGTTATGGGCCATGGTGTGGTACCAGGCGTCGGTCTTCTTGCCGCCGTGGAGCTTGGTGTCCGCCACGAACATGCGCTGGAACTGGCGGATGGTCTCGTTGACCATGCCTCTGTAGTGCCAGGCGGAGGCTCTCAGGGTCTCGCCCCGCATGCCCTCCATGCCTCGGTCAAACCAGTGAAGCACCGGCAGGTAGGTCTGCCCCACCCAGCGGTAGCGCCACACGCCCTTGGCAAAGTTTATGGGGCCGCCCATCTCCATGATGTCCTTGACCATGAATATGTAGTTATACAGCCAGATCATGTAGAAGTAATACAGGGTGTCCTTTACGCCCCGCCACTCCCTGTGCTTATACAGTCCTGTCTTGTCCTCGTACAGCTCTCCCAGGCGGCGCTCGCCGTGGGGTTTGCCATGCCAGAAGTCTCTGGCAAGCTTTTTGATGTCCACTTTTTTCTTAGCCATTTTACTTGCCCTCCTGGATCTTCTTGATCTCCACACTCTCAACGAAGGCCTGGAAGCGGGTACGCAGCTGGCCGGAGGCGGAGTTTATATACTCCTTCTCTATGGAACACACCGGGATGCCGAAGTCCCGCTTCATGACCACAGTGTCGATAACCCGCTCATAGCTCCAGTACTCGCAGAACTTATTGGAGGCGACGATAAGCCCGTCTGCATTGTACTCCTTCACCAGATTTGCCAGGCGCTGCTTCCGCTCCCTCATAATGTCCTGAGGCATGAAGCGGGGGCAGTTGCTGGTATTCAGATAGTGGCGGGCTATGGCGTCCAGGGGCTCCTGCCCCTCCTTGACTACTATGGGTATGCGGCTCTCCACTGCGCCGTAGCAGTAGCGGTCCGCCACAACTTCCGCTCCGCAGCCCTCGATAAGCTTGGTAAATTCCGGGTCGTCGTTTTCCGAGCCTGCCAGCACCACCTTGCAGCGGAAGGGCCACCTGTCGTCGGGCTCCCTGGTTTTCATCTCCTCCGCCGTCTCCCGCAGGTAGGGCAGTATAAGCTCCTTGGGGCAGACCTCGCTCACCAGCTGTATCACGTGGAACTCATAGCCGGTGATGGTGGGCTTATCCAGCTTGCGGTAGTCCCCTATCTCATTTATCAGGCGGCAGACCTCATTGTGCTGCTCAACGGCCTTCATTATGGCCTCGTCGGAGGTGTCTATGCCGAAGTGCTCCCGGAGCTTATCCAGCACATGATATCTCAGCTGCTCCTTGTAGTGGAGATAGCTGTTCTCCGTCTTTTTAAAAGGCACGTCGATAAACTCGCAGAAGAAATTGTCGTTCTTGATGACGTCCATGTCCGCCACGCTATCCAGCTTCTTCTGCTGGAGATGCTCCTGGAAGCGGCAGGTGACGGTACAGGTCTCCGTTGCCATCTGAGCGTCCAGGAAGTTGTAGCCCCCCTCCAGAGCCCGCTCAAAAAGGCTGCGCCCGTAGTGGCAGACACGGGCGGACATGTAGTAGGTGGCGATATCCGGGGATGTGCAGCGGGGCGCCCTCAGACGAACTGAGAAGCAGCCCGGCAGGTCGAGAAGAACTTCAGGCATAAAATAGCAGGTATAGCCAACCGCATATTTCCCGCCGGCTCTGGCTTTTTGCACCAGCTCATTGTTGGCTTCCTGAAGCAGATTCTCAAAGTAGATCAGGTGCTTGAGATCTTTCACAGACAACCCTCCAAAAATCCGATTTTCCGCATTGGGCATCAGGGCCCACTCTTACGTACATATTTTATCAAATCGTTAATGTGCTGTCAATTAATATTTGTGCACTTTTACGGTTTTTATATGCAGTATTTTGGGGGTTATTATACATAATGACAGACTATGTCTAAACGAATGTCCCTTCTGTGAACTGTTCCCCTTTGGCCGTCTATTAACAAATTTATCTGAAATCTCTCTCCAGGGCGGCGGATATCCTCTCGGCTGAGGCGGAGGCGCTGCCCTGTATCATCCGGGGCTTGCCGCCGCCTCTGCCATTTATCAATGCGTTAAGCTCCTTTGAGCGGCTGCGCAGGTCCACGTTCCGGCTGCCCATAATATAACGGTAGCCCCTCTGGTCGCTGCCGGAAAAGGCGGCGGCTATGCCCTGGCATTTTTCCATCAGCAAATTCACCAGCTCCCTCAGGGCCACCTCGTCCAGCGCCTCGTCAAAGACGCAGATGTTCCCCTCCGTGGCCTCCCGGCTCTCCGCTATGTGCCGCACCAGCTCCAGACTCAGGGCGGCGATGCGCTCCTTAGTCTTCTGCTGCTCCTGGAGCAGCCGCTCCACAGCGGCGGCGGTCTCATGGCGCTTTACGCTGAGGGCCTGGGATATGGCGGAGACGTTGGCCTGCTTCACCCGGTAGTCCTTCAGGGCCAGCATGCCGCAGGCCAGGTTCAGCCGCACCCCGCCCCGGTGGCGCTCAGAGTCCAGTATTTTTATAAGTCCTATCTCCCCGGTGCGCTTTACATGAGGGGCGCAGCAGGCGCAGCGGTCCACTCCCGGTATCTCCACTATGCGCACGTTTTCCGTCAGCTCCAGCTTGCTGCGGTATTCAAGGGTCTTCAGTTTCTCCGGGTCCGGGAAGGTGCAGGACACCGGCAGGTCGTCCCTCACCGCCCGGTTGGCCCGCTCCTCTATCTCCATGAGCTGCTCCCAGCTCAGCTCCCGGTCGAAGTCTATGGTTACAAAATCCTCTCCCATGTGAAAGCCCACGTTCTCGCAGCCGAAGAGCTTATGGGCAAGGCCGGAGACCACATGTTCCCCGGAGTGATTCTGCATACGGCTGAGCCGCTGCTCGGCGTCAAGGCGGCCCTCCACAGCAGCCCCAGGCTCCAGTGACCTGTCGCAGTAGTGGAGTATCTCCCCCTGCAGCTCCTGCACGTCCAGGACCTTTGCCTCCCCCAGACTGCCGGTATCCGCCGGCTGGCCGCCGCCCTCGGGAAAAAAGGCCGTCCTGTCCAGTATCACAGCCGGGCCCTTCTCAGTATCCCGGCAGTCCAGGACTTGGGCATGAAATTTAGACATGTGGCTGTCCGTATAGTATAGTTTTTCGGTGTACATAGCATCTCTCCTTTTGTGACTAGGATAACATCAAAAGGCTTTATACACAAGAAAAACCCGGGGCCGAAAGGCCCCGGGCATGCGTTCATGCAGATTATGATTTCCGGTATCAGGTTCCGGGCTTGCCCAGCATGCGGAACATGTTCTTCTTGTAGGCCTCCACGCCGGGCTGGTCAAAGGGATTGACCCCGGACATGTAGCCGGAGATGGCACAGGCCACCTCAAAGAAGCAGACCAGAGCGGCAAAGCCCTCCTCGTTGCGCATGGGC
>CALXGF010000116.1 GCA_944387735.1 uncultured Oscillospiraceae bacterium | reverse complement strand
GCCTTGGATGTACTGGGGGTAAGTCCATGAGCTACTACGAGAACGCTCTGAAAATGAGGCCATACATAGAGAAGGCGGCGGCTAGCCTCAGCGACGCAGAGGCACTGGAGGTGCCCACACTTTTCCCAGCTTGGGCAGCGGGCACAAGCTACAGCATTGATGAGCGTATAGAGCACGGCGGCACGCTGTACCGCTGCGTCCAGGCTCACACATCCCAAACGGACTGGACGCCCCCGGCCACCCCGGCCCTGTGGGTGGTCGTCTCTCTGGAGGAGTGGCCGGACTGGGTGCAGCCCACCGGAGCCCACGATGCATATGCGGCTGGGGCCAAAGTCAGCCACAACGGCAAGCACTGGACCTCCGATGTAGAGGCCAACGTGTGGGAGCCCGGCGTGTACGGCTGGACGGAGGTGCAAATCAATGGATGAGGACAAGCCCGGCAGCGGGCTGATTGAGGAGGACTAAATAATGACAAAAACTGAGCGGGCCACGCTCCAGATGGAGCGCTGGGCCAATGACCCTACCCACGGCTATGATCAGCAGTACCGCTGGGGCGAGCGGGGGGACTATGATTGCTCTTCGGCGGTGATCACCGCCTGGGAGCTGGCAGGCGTGCCGGTGAAGTCCGGCGGGGCAACCTACACTGGCAATATGAAGACCGTTTTCCTGCGCTGCGGTTTTGCCGATGTTACAGCGTCAGTCAATCGGGTGCTGGGGACAGGCTTGCAGCGGGGAGACGTGCTGCTCAATGAGCAGCGCCACACAGCCATGTACATAGGCAATGGCCAGGAGGTGGAGGCAAGCATCAATGAGCTGGGCGGCACCACCGGCGGCGCCCCGGGCGACCAGACCGGCAGCGAGTTCTTGATACGAAGTTACCGCAACTACCCATGGGACTGCGTACTCCGCTATGTGGGAGACAATGCCGACGTCGGCGCCACGCCGACAGAGCCGACCAAGCCCCGGCCCACATATGAGTACAATGTGAAGCTTGGACTTTTGAAGGAGGGCATGGAGGACCCTCAGGTGAAAAATGTGCAGCTGCTGCTTACAGCCAAGGGCTACGAGCCCGGCGATGCCGACGGCATCATGGGCAGCCAGACCGTGGATGCCGTAAAAGCATTTCAGGCCGACATGAGCCTGGAGCAGGACGGGGAAGTGGGCGGCCAAACGTGGGAAGCCCTCTTGAAAAATTAAAGAAAAGGAGCATACAAATGAAAGAGATAATACTCACCATTATCGGATGCGTCGGCTCCGCTATTGCCGGCTTTTTCGGCGGCTGGAGCTCCGGCCTCACCACACTGCTTATTTTTATGGCCATCGACTACGCCACCGGCCTGGTGGTGGCCGGGGTCTTCCACGCCAGCCCCAAATCTGAGACCGGGGCGCTGGAGAGCCGTGCCGGCTGGAAAGGCTTGGTTCGTAAAGGAATGACATTGCTTATAGTGCTTATTGCCTGTAGGCTGGATCTGCTGCTGGGAGTAAATTACATACGCGACGCAGTTATTATTGCGTTCGTCGTAAATGAGACCCTGAGCATAATTGAAAATGCCGGGCTCATGGGCATACCAATCCCGGCAGTCCTTACCAAGGCCATAGAGGCGCTAAAAGCCAATAACGATAATATTGATTTTGATAACAAAAATGGCTCCGGCAATAACGATTCCGCCAGAAAAACAGACTAAAAAGGGGAGGCTTCGGCCTCCCTCTTTTTTTATTTTATTTTGAAAAAGCTCTTGACAATACGCCTATATAGGCGTATAATAAAACCATCAAGAGGGACACAGCCCGGGAGGTACTAAGTTATGTATAACAAACGCGAGATCATGGTTAACGCCTGGAACATCCGCCGCACTGCCAAGGTTTCCATGGCCGTGGCTCTTAAATCCGCTTGGGCGCTGGCTAAGGCTGTCAATGCTGCTGAGTCTCTTGCTAAGGGGATTGATTGGAATACTAAGGTCTGCGTTAATGACTGGGCCAAAGGCGGACATAACCGCACTTATATTGAGGTTGCGGTATACACCAACACATGGAACCGCAAGCGCACCGAAAAGCTTGGGTACATTAATAACCTGACCGGCGAATTTGTTGCCGCTTAATTTTCAAATAGGAGGAAACTAAAATGACCAGATTGACCGATGGAAAGAAAACCGCAGAAATAAGCATGACCGAATGGACCGGCAACGGCTACACCCCCGACTGGAGCAACGACTTTTTTGAGGTGGGCGCCCTAAAATACAATCACGAGGCTGAGGCTTACGAGGTTGAGGATGTGGATTATTGCGTTGAGCAAGCACAGGACTGGGCAGCGGCTAAAGGCGATTACCGTGAGGATGATGATGTAAACACGGACAAGCGCAGTGTGGATGTCAATTACATCTGATTGGTGGCGGCTATGACAGTAAAAGAAGCACTCACCGCCGCCGGGATCTCCCAGACTGAGCTGGCCCGGCGGAGCGGGATAAACCTGAGACAGGTACAAAAGATTGTGTCTGGTGAATACAAGGCCGGCAATGTAACAGCGAAAAACCTTATTTGTATAGCGGACATCCTGAGCGTTGACCCCAGGGAGCTGATAAAAGAGTAGCGGAGCGGCTTCAACCGCTCCGCTTATTATATCTTTCCGCAATACGGCGGGCCGGACGGTGAACTGGGAGCCTCCCTGCGCTATCTGAGCCAGAGATACTCCATGCCCTATCCGGAGCTAAAAGGTCTGCTAACAGATATAGGCACCGAGGAATTGGGCCACCTGGAGATGATAGGCGCCATAGTCCATCAGCTCACCAGGAACATGACGGTGGAGGAGATAAAGAAGGCGGGCTTCCAGGACTATTTCGTGGACCATACTGCCGGCGTGTACCCCACCGCCGCCTCAGGCTCCCCCTGGTCGGCTGCAGGCATGGAGGTAAAAGGCGATGTAATAGCCGACCTTAACGAGGACATGGCGGCAGAGCAGAAAGCAAGAGTGACCTACGACAACATCCTGCGTCTGTCCGACGATCCGGATGTGAACAATGTTATTCGCTACCTCCGGGAGCGGGAGATAGTCCACTATCAGCGTTTTGGCGAGGGTCTGCGCCGGACTCTGGAAAAGCTGGACGAAAAGAATTTCTATGCTATAAACCCGGCCTTTGACAAATAGAGCATTGGAAATTACATTGAGATTGAGAATTGAGATATGACGGCATCCCGCCTGACTTGTTCAGGCGGGATTTGCCATGTCTAAAAATGCTTTCTCAATGTACAAGCAGACAGCTTGAGGATAGGACTTCGCCGGAATTAAAGAGGCACATTAAATTATCCAGAGTTATATCCCTTGGAGACCTGAGTACAAAATCGTATGCGGAACATCCGTTTTCGTCTTTTGTAACGGAACTCTCCACCACCTGGATTTTATGCTCGCTTATGTATTGAATGAATTCCGGCGGCAGATCACAGCTGCTGGCCAAGGTAAAGCGAAGCCTGCTGGTAGATGTGGCGTCTACGCCTACGGCAAAGCGGTGCATAAGGATCTGTATCACGGCAATTACAAGGGTGGAGAAGATACCTACTATGAACATGCCTGAGCCTATAGCCAGTCCTATGCCCGCCGTAGCCCATATACCGGCGGCGGTTGTAAGCCCCTTGACGCTGCTGCCTTGCTTGAATATGACGCCCGCTCCAAGAAAGCTTATACCGCTTACGACCTGAGCTGCGACACGGGCCGGGTCAGCGCCTCTTGTTCCGCTGAAGACTTCTCCGCTCTCGCCGGTCAAATCGGCAAAGCCGTATTTTGACACGATTATCATCAGGGCTGCCGCACAGCAGACAATAACATGAGTTCGTATTCCGGCTTCTTTAAGCCTTTTGCTGCGCTCCATGCCTATACAGGCGCCGCAAATACAAGCCAGAAGAATCCGGCAGAAAAAATCCAGCTCCTGCATCAGTGAAAATTGACTGTTAAGATAAGCTGCTAGAGTCATCTTCTCTTCCCCTTTTTAAATATATTCTTCAATCTACCTAAAACCACGGGAGTTAGTTCTTCTGGAGCATCTATAGAAATCGTCTCATGCAAAAGCATGATATCATCGCTCTCGTTATGGGGCATGTAAAGTCTCAAGGCTGCCTGCATAGGCAAGCTCTCATAGATGCTTTTACATTTGCGTTGGAATTCCATAATAAACCCTCCCTCTTGATTTTGCAGTCTTTATTTTGTATAGTGTATTATAGGCTAAAAAAGCTATAATGTAAAATTAGAATTAGTTAGCAATTATATAAAATAATATTATAGGAGGTCGTTATGCTGGACCAAAAACTGTATTCGCTTTTGCAAGTTTATGAAAGCGGAAGCTTCATTGCCGCCTCAAAAAAACTCTCAATAACCCAACCTGCGGTGAGCCACCATATTAAATCTCTGGAAGAGGAGCTTAATGTCACCATATTTGAAAGACGGAAAGGAAGAGTCGTTTTAACCAGAGAAGGGGAGGAAGTGGTTAAATGCGCCAGGAAAATGAAGAGTTTGTATGAGAATCTGAAGCAAAACCTCAGGGACAGCAAAAGGCTTGTCACCCATTTGACTGTAGGAGTGACCCATACGGCGGAGAGCAACCCCATTGCCGAGGCTCTGGCCAGGTACTGCGCCGAGAATGATAATGTTATTATTAAAATGATTACTGGAACTATAAATAATCTTTATATTAAACTTAAAGAATATGAGATAGATCTGGCCGTGGTGGAGGGGAGGATCACTGATCCCAGCATCTATCATCTTCTCATAGATACGGACTATCTGGCCTTGGCGGTATCTGTGAACCATCCATTCGCCCGCCGGGAAATGGTAAGCTTAAATGAGCTGAAGAAGGAACGGATGATCTTACGGCTCCCTAATTCCGGCACTCGTAACTTGTTTGTAGCACATTTGGAGAGCAATAACATGAGTCTCAGCGAGTTCAATGTCATATTGGAACTGGATAATATAGCGACAATAAAGGATCTTATTCGCAGGGATTTTGGTGTCTCCATATTGCCCAGAAGCGTTTGCTTGGACGAGCTTAAAAAGAAGAAAATTGCCGTGCTGCCGGTGGAGAACCTCAGCATGATACGTGAGATCAACTTTGCATATCACAAGGATTTTGCCCAACTGGACATTTTACAGGATATTGCAAAATACTATAGAGAGACCCTGCGTCTGTATCAGTGACTGCCGATATATGATGTCCCCAGAGCAGCGGGTACAGCGCAGCACTGGGGACTTTTAAAATATACAAAAAAGGTTTTTAAAACTATGGATTAAAACTGTATGGACCGTGTTTGTCGAAGTTTTCATCTACCAGCATGAACATCAGTTTTTCCGGCTCGTCTACCTTTGGGGCTCCACAGGTTACGCTGTAGCTGCCGTCGCTGTTTAGGGTATTGCTGCTGCTACCTCTGGGACTGCCGATCGGGAAGTATTCTCCGTTTTCATCTACCATGGAAAACAGGGTCCTTTCTGCCCTTTCTCCTCTGTATGTGAAAGTGCAGTAGTAGCCCAGCTCGGTTTCCTCAATGACCAGACTTTCAATGCTTATTCCAAATTTTTCCTGTATCTCAGGGTCAAACCTGGTAAACATCAGGGAGCTAACACAGCTTTTGTTTTGCAGGGTAAACTCAAATTCCGTCCTTTCTTCCACGGGCACTATAGTCTGCTGACCAATAGGATAGGTAAAGACGGTGCATGTCAGGGGAAACGCTGCCTCATTGCTGGGATTTTGACAGCTGCCGTATATGTGCAGGCTGCCGTCAGGGGCAGCTTCAAAGCTTTGACCAAGGTTGGAAATTGCGTTGCCATCGTAGCTGAGAGATAATGCGGCGTACCTGAGCCGCTTACCGAGACTTCCCGCATATTCCTCAACAGTGCTCTCATTTGCTCCGCTTATTCCCAGCTCAGATGCCGGACTGCCGGGGTTAAGAGTCTGAGCAATTAGCATTGTGCTTTTGTCCAGAGGTATGATTTGAAAATGAAGGTATATGCTGTTGTAATCGCATATGGCTTCCAGTATTCTATATTCCGCCCACTCGTCTCTAGCCATGGCAAGGCAGCCGGCGTCCCTGGACGGGTCGGTCTCTGTGCTTTCTGAGGCTTTCGTGCTCAGACTTCTCAGGGTGTCGGCGTCGGCCAGCCCCCGCCGTGCCAGGCGTTCAATTAAGCCGGAGGACACTGCCAGTGTACAAGCCGTTGCCAGGAACGCAAGCAGCAATACAGCGACAAGGATCACTTTGGCCTTAAAACGTCCGGCAGAAATATATGATTTTCTTACGGATCCAGCGGTGCCGCTGATAAGCTGATCCTTTAAGTATTCAGGAGCCTTTATCTGTTTGGAAAGTCTGGAATACTCATTAAATTTCACCACTGCCGCTCAACTCCTTTCTTAGCGTTGACCTTGCCCTGTTAAGATTGACACGTACCGCAGTTTCGGACATCCGAAGAATTTTGGAGATCTCCCGTGTCCGATAGTTTTCGCCGTAATAGAGGTGAAAAATCAGCCTTTGTTTATCCGGCAAATGGCCAGCCGCCTCCCATATCTCCAGACCGGTCTCCATACCTGAGCAGTCCAGCTCAGGAATACTCTCCGGGATAAGGGCGCTTTGCCGCCTACGCTCTCTACCGATGTCGTTACAGCAGTTAATTGCAACCCTAAGCAGCCAAGCCTTCAGATGTTCATCGTCCCACGCTGACGCTCGTTTCTGCTGATAAAGACGCAGAAAGCTGTCCTGAAAAACATCCTCTGCGTCGGCAATGTTTTGCAGACGGCAGAGTGCGACACGGTATATTGTGTCACCATACAGCTCTACGGCGCGGGCAAAAAAATCTTCAGTCAAATAGCCTCACATCCTTTTACCATTCTGCCAATAACACGTACGGCAGAGGCAAAATGTTACATAAAAAATAGGCAGTTTAATCACTGCCTATTTTAAGAAAGAGATTTTCCATGGCTACTTCCGTTCCATGTATAATATGCCGCACAGCAGGGGATTGCTGCTCTCCCTGGCATATCTGAGAAAGTCTCCACAGCTTACGTAGTATTTTCTGCCCCATGAGGATACCTGCATCCATTCATTATCCATGCCGGTGACAGTGACAAAGTGAGCCCTTGCATTGGCGGCGGGGCGCAGTTGCCCAAGACCATCGGCAACTTGAAGCGACAGACCTGTTTTCTCCCAAAACTTTGGAAACTTGGCGCCGACGGCACAGACAACCGGGATGTCGGAGTCCAGCATTAACTCCATTTCGTCCCGGATTTTTGCCGTTACAGGTTGCCATGTTCCATGAAAGGGAAGGCGGTGACGCCTGAAGAATCTGTTCATGCCCAGGGCCAGGGAAAGTCCGTTGGTACCCAGGGGATAGAGAAGCGGAAAATAATCTTTCCTCATAGCTATAAGGCAAGAATCATATTTTTCTCCGGCTATTGGAACAGCTCCGTCAATGCACCCCAGAGCCGATACATCCGTCCAGTGACAGCGAGCTTGAAGATAGAGGAGAGTGTCCATAGCCGCAACGACTCCGCAGCCGCACTTTTTTATAATATGGTCGCTGCTGCGCTGCTGGTTTCCGCCATAGCTTTCAATGCCGCCGTAGCAAACGGATATATATTTGTGTTTAAGCTGTGTCATCAGCACCACCCCGCACATTATAAAGGATTTTTAGTCTGTTTTCAATGAAATAGAATGGAAAAACAGTAGCATATATAAGGCGCCTGTGTTATAATGAAAAGCCGGAAAACCTATATTTGGAGGTGCCCCATGCTGGATTTTTTAAGACAAGAGGGAATAGACGAGAATATCATTGAGCGCATAGAGAAATTCCGCAGCATATATCCGGCAGCACCGGAGGATGAATACAGGATTTCTGTGCCCAATTACTATTATTATGGCGCAGACGTTTGGAACAAGGCTCTGACTGCTTTGCTGGCAGGAGAGAACATCCTGCTGGTGGGGCCCAAGGCCACGGGTAAAAATGTTCTCGCCGAAAATCTCTCAGCGGTATTTCGTCGTCCGGAGTGGAATGTGTCGTTTTATCTGAACACGGATGCAGCCTCGCTCATAGGAACGGATACCTTTAAGGATGGGGCCGTCAGCTTTCGACAGGGGCCCATTTATAAGTGCGCTGTCCGGGGCGGATTTGGAATTTTGGACGAGATAAATATGGCGAAGAACGAGTCTCTTGCGGTACTGCATGCTACCTTGGACTTTCGCCGCATTATAGACGTGCCAGGCTATGACCGCATAGAGCTGGCGCCTTGCACAAGGTTTATTGCCACCATGAATTACGGCTATGCCGGCACCAGGGAGTTGAACGAGGCTCTGGCCTCTAGGTTTATGGTTATCAACATGCCGGTTATAAGCCAGACTAATTTGGCAAAGCTTCTCAGAGCCCATTATAAGAATTTGAAGGAAGACTATGCCCAGCTTCTGGCTGGACTCTTTGAAGATATACGTAAGAAGTGCGACAGTTCAGAGATATCCACTAAAGCCCTGGATCTCCGGGGACTTTTGTCCTCAGTATCTCTGGTGGCCAACGGCCTTAATATGGGCCAGGCTCTTGAGATGGGCATCGTCAATAAGTCCTTTGACGATTTTGAGAGACAGCTGGTGAGTGACATTATAGGTACAAAGATTAATGCCGGGCTCAGCGCTGCCGATATATTTGAAAGCTGATGGAAGAGCTGTCTAAATTCCAGCTGAAGCGGGCGGAAAATATAATATGGAACTGCGCTGGGGACTATGATTTTACACCGGACTTTAAGGCGTTTGATAAAGACGGCCGGGCTGAACTCTACTGGAACTGCATAATAGGCGCAGCTCGTAAACACTACGAATATTCTAAACTGGCAGAATTATTCAAAGCCCTGGACCAGTATGAAGAAGGGGATACCTATGAGGGACTCTTGTGGTTGGGCCTGGAAAATGCGCTATATCTCAAGGAATTGCCGGAACGTCCGGCGCTTAAGGAGCTGAGAGAGGAGTATGCCCGCAGGCTGACCAGGCAGCTGGCCCATACTGAGGATGACCGCTTCTATGATTTTATGGCTCTGGCCCATTTTACCAGGGCCCTGGGAGAGGAACCGAAGCTTGGCAGATATGATGCCTCCCTTCTTGAACTCATGGAATTCTCGCCGGATATGTCTACAGAAGACGTGCTGGAGAGAGCAAAGGAACTCTTTGGCCGCTGGTTCCAGATAAGTACTGAACTCAGGAAAAAGGAGAAACGCCTTCAGCCCAGCATTTTTGGCAGGAAAATCGGAAAGCGGAAGGGAAGCCGAAGATTTCTTCCCTTTGGAGCCGGGTTTGCCGACCATCCCGAGGATATCTATGGAGGAGAAAATACTAACGGTAAAAGGGAAGAGCAGGAACTGCGCACCAAGCTAAGCGCCGGGGAATTGCGGGAATTTATGGAATCCAAATTTGGGGAGCCAATGTACCGCCAGGCCAGAATGTTGGAGATAGAGCGCAGCCTTTGTACAGGAAATCATAGCAGCTGCCACCTGCTGTTTACCAGGGGAGAAATAGTAAAGGGCAAGATACAAAATGCCTTTGAGGCTTTGCAAAAGGAAAAAGAGGCTGCGCAGATAGAAAAGAACCGCAAGAGCTTTTATGGGGACTTGCCCAGAAATATGACGGTAATTTCCAAGCTTACGGAGAAAATACAAAATTCGGTGCTTTTGCATCTTGAGCCTACGGATGTAAAGTCAAACTCCGGGAAGCTGAACTGCGGCTTGGCCTGGAGAGCGGAGAGGCTGGATGACGATAAAGTATTCAGCAAAACCGAACAGGGGGATAAGGGGAACCTAAGTATAGATATCCTCCTGGACGCCTCCACATCCCAGAAGCGCCGGCAGGAGCTGGTGTCGGGACAGGGCTATATAATAGCCGAAAGTCTCAGCCGCTGCGGAATACCCTGCCGGGTGATGTCCTTTTGTTCAATGACAGGCTTCACTATAATGCGCATTTTCCGGGACTACAGTCAGCGGAACATGAATGACAAGATATTCGACTATGTATCCAACGGCTGCAACCGTGACGGCCTGGCCATCCGGGCCGCTCATTATCTTATAAATGAGAGCCCCTATGAGCATAAGGTGCTTATAGTTTTGTCGGATGTTAAGCCTAACGATGTGATAAAGATACGGGAACGGGGGGATGCCGAGCCCTCTGCCTATGAGTATGAAGCGGGCTTGACAGACACGGCTCTGGAAGTGCGCCGGGCCAGGGCTGACGGCATTGCGGTGGTCTGCGTTTTTACGGGGAACGACGAGGACTTGCCGGGAGCCAAGCTTGTTTATGGCCGGGACTTTGCACGTATTCAGTCTCTTGACAAATTTGCGGACACTGTGGGTATGCTTATACAAAACCAGATAAAAATTATGTGAGCAGAAGAAATTGCCGTGACATTTTGTCACGGCAATTTCTGAGACTGTCAAAAAACTATTTTCCGGTGCAAAACAATAGAGCAGCGGGGGAGCGCGAGGGGGCAAGGCCCGCCTCGTGATACAATGACCCGCCACAGAAAAGACTTGATTTT
>CALXGF010000115.1 GCA_944387735.1 uncultured Oscillospiraceae bacterium | reverse complement strand
TATGCCTCCATGCTGGAGGATATGGATGACGACACCCTCTTTGAGTATATGGAACAGATGATGGCCCAGCAGATAGAGGAGCAGTACGGCGTGCAGATGGAGAAAATGTACAGCTACCTCTCCGACAGCCAGCTGGCAAGAGATTTTTCCATGCTCAGCCTGGAGGAGGACGACTATATATGGCTCTATGACCACGCTATGCCCCCGGTATACTCCACAGGAAGTTACGAGGACAACCTGAAGAAACTGGGCTATGTGGACCTGGACAGCCCCAGCACCATCAATCTCTATGCCTCAAGCTTCGAAGATAAGGACGGTATTGCCGATGCCATTGAGGACTACAATAACCGTGTGGAGGATGAGGACAAGATAGAGTACACCGACGTTGTGGCTCTGCTCATGAGCTCCATTACCACCATTATCAACGTCATCAGCTATGTGCTCATTGCTTTCGTGGCCATATCCCTGGTGGTCTCCTCCATAATGATAGGTATCATCACTTATATAAGCGTTCTGGAGCGCACCAAGGAGATAGGAATACTCAGGGCCATAGGCGCTTCCAAGCGGGATGTTTCCAGAGTGTTTAACGCAGAGACATTTATAATTGGTCTCACCGCCGGACTTATAGGTATAGGGGCAACGCTGCTGCTGAACATACCTATCAACGTAATCATCCACGACCTGACGGGTATCTATGCCATCAACTCTGCTCTGCCCGCAGCCGGAGGAGTCATTCTGGTGATTATAAGCGTGTTCCTCACTTTTATAGCCGGACTAATTCCCTCCGGCTTGGCAGCAAAGAAGGACCCGGTAGAGGCTCTGAGAACCGAGTAAAATTAAAAATCCCACTTATGTGACATTATCACTGATAAGGCGAAAGACTGTGGTTATAATAAAGCCACAAAATAAAGATACAGGAGGACGAAAAAATGTCTGTGATTCATGTAGATAAGAACAGTTTTCAGCAAGAGGTAGTAAACAGCTCCAAGCCCGTGCTGCTGGACTTCTGGGCCAGCTGGTGCGGCCCCTGCCGGATGGTGGCTCCCATACTGGATGAGATCGCTCAGGAGCGCAGCGACATAAAGGTTTGCAAGGTGAATGTGGATGAGCAGCCGGAGCTGGCAAGACAGTTCGGCATTATGACCATCCCAACCCGGATGGTGTTCAAGGGCGGCAAGGTTGTAAACCAGACCGTAGGCGCCAGACCCAAGGGCCAGATCCTGGCAATGCTCTGAAACAGCCGGAAAAACTACACCCGCTGCAAAATCGATTTTGCAGCGGGTGCGGTTTATTTGCCCTTTCAGCTGTTTCCCAGCCGCTCAAGGGCCTGGACGTCGGTTAGTTCTATGGCGCCACGGCTGAGCTTCACCATGCCCTCGCTTTGAAAATAGCGCAGCATGCGGGTGACCACCTCCCGGGCGCTGCCCAGGTGATTTGCTATCAGCTCGTGGGTGGTTTTAATAACGGGACTGCCCTCCAGTGAGGACTCCTCCAGAAGGAAGGCGGCCAAACGCTTGTCGAAGCTCTTCCACATGACCTGCTCTATCAGCCACATCACCTCGGAAAAACGGCTGGCCATTATCTCGTTGGTGTAGTTTGCAAGAGGGGCGGACTGCTCCATAAGCTTCTTGTATGTCTCGGAGGGGATTATATACAAAAGGCAGTCCTTTTCCGCCTGAATGGTCACCTGGAACTGGATACTGTGCAGGATGCAGGAGGCGGAAAACAGGCAGATATCCCTGGGGAAGAGGCGGTATATGCTTATCTCCCGTCCCTCTTCTGAGAGAATGTAAGCCCGAAGCTGGCCGGACACCACCAGATAAAGTCCTGTGCAGTCCATATCCCCGCTGTGGATGATATCACCTTTTTTAACGCTGCGCCGTCCCAGCGAATTTTCCAGAGTCTGCCGCTGGCTTGGCTCCAGCTTGTCCCACATGGGGAAAAAGTCTCTCAGTTCCATTTATACACTTCCTTTGCTCTGTAAAGTATAAATGGCTTTCACCATAATGTCAACTAAGTGATGTAGTCACCGACCTTTAAAGACTCTGGGTTTATAATAAAGCCACAGTAAAAAGACGTCGTAAGCCTGAACCCTCAGGCGGAAAGGAGAACCGGCATGAAAGAAAAACACAAGAAGATATTACGCATGGCCCTCTTTATCCTGGGGGGTGCAGCGCTGGGATACCTCTACTACTATTTCTTCGGCTGCGAGGGCAGCTGCGCCATTACATCCAGCCCCTACCGTTCCATGATATATGTGGCGGTGATAGGCGGACTGGTGGCAGCTATAACCGAAAAGGAGAATAAAGAGTGCAGTACCTGATATCCTTTCTTGAAGGCATTATAACCTTTATTTCCCCCTGCCTTCTGCCCATGCTGCCTATATATGTATCCTACTTCGCCGGGGGCGGGGAGCGCAGCCACATAAGAACCCTCAAATCCGCATTGGGATTTGTGACGGGATTTACCCTCACCTTTATGGCCCTGGGAGCCTTGGCAGGCACCGTGGGCAGCTTCCTTAAAAGCCACCAGACGGCGGTGAACATAGTCTCCGGTTTGGTTGTAATCTTCTTTGGCTTGAGCTTTTTGGGGGTCATAAAGCTGAACATATTCCACGGAGCAAGCCGACAGCTAAAAAGCGCCAACATGGGCTTTTTCCCGGCTCTGGTCTTCGGCCTGGTTTTCTCCATCAGCTGGACTCCCTGTGTGGGCGCCTTCCTGGGCTCGGCGCTGATGCTGGCATCCCAGCAGGGACAGACGCTGGCCGGTACTCTCATGCTGCTGGCCTACTCACTGGGCCTGGGTATACCCTTTGTGCTAAGCGCACTGCTTATAGATTACCTGAAATCCGCTTTCGACTGGATAAAACGCAACTACAAAGTCATTAATATAGTCTGCGGCTCGCTGCTGGTGCTTATAGGCATTATGATGGCCACCGGCACTCTGGGCCGTCTGCTGAACCTGCTGAGCTAAAGGAGGACGCCATGAATAAAGACAAACGCATATTGCCCATCATCATATTGGTTTTGGTGCTGCTGATCGGCGGAGCGGGCTTCCTCTACGGCCGGCTCAGCTCGGGCTACAGCCCCCAACAACTCCAGGTCCAGGGGGGCGAACAGGTTCCCGCCGCCGAAGCTTCGGAGAGTCCACAGGCTGATGCTCCCGCAGAGGAGAGCAGCGAGGCTGAGGGAGAGGAAGAGGAGAGCGCACCGGCTCCTGACTTCACGGTCTATGACGCCGAGGGCAATGCAGTTAAGCTCTCCGACTATTTCGGCAAGCCCATTGTTCTGAACTTCTGGGCCAGCTGGTGCGGCCCCTGCCAGAGCGAGATGCCGGATTTCAATGAGGCCCATGAGAAGCTGGGGGAGAATGTCCAGTTCCTTATGGTAAATATGACCGACGGTTCCCGTGAGACTGTGGACACGGCCTCAGAGTTCATAGCTGCTGAGGGCTACAGCTTCCCGGTATTCTATGATACGGATATGGATGCTGCCGTTACCTACAGCGTATACTCTCTGCCCAGCACCTATTTCATTGGGGCCGACGGGTCCGCAGTGGCCAAGGCCACAGGGGCCATAGACGCCGAGACCCTCCAGACCGGCATAGACATGATATATACCGGCGAGTAAAAGCAAAACATTTGTTTGCTAGCCTCAAAAAACTCCCGTGCCCAGGGCACGGGAGTTTCCATTTAAAAGAGAAATAACAGATCCGGGATAAAAACCGTTTTACTTATTCTTGTTCTTGATTATACGCACCTCACGCTTGGCGGCGTAAGGGAGTATGGCCTTCAGTTTGTCCTCCGCCCTGTACATCTTGCTGCACTCCGGCAGGTCGCGGCGGAGATGTATGGCGTCAAACTCGCATTTGGTGGTGCACAGGCCGCAGCCTATACACTTGTTCTCGTCCACCACGGTGGCGCCGCAGCCCAGGCAGCGGGCGGCCTCTTTCCTGACCTGCTCCTCGGTAAAGGTGACCCGGTCGTTGGCAAAGCTTTTTGCTTTTGCCTTGTCGTGGGCGGGGACCTGACGGGGGGCATTGTCAAAGCCGATAGGTATGAGGGCCTGGGACTTGTCCAGTTGGACGAACTTCCTGAGGTTGCGATGGATACGCAGGTCCTGACCGGGCTGCACGAAGCGGTGTATAGACTCGGCTCCCACACGGCCTGCGGCTATAGCGTCTATGGCAAACTTGGGGCCTGTGACAAAGTCGCCTCCTGCGAATATATATTTCTGGGCGGTCTGAGCGGTAATCTCGTCCACAATGACCGTGCCCTTCTTTGTAAAGCTCATAGCCTCAGGGGCTATGCCGCCCAAGTCCACAAGCTGGCCCACAGCCCCGATGACGCTGTCCACGGCTATGGTCTCAAACCTGCCGGTACCTACAGGCTTGCGGCGTCCGTCGGGCCCGGCCTCGCCCAGCTCCATCAGCTCTGCTTTAACGGCGCTGACCTTGCCATCTTTGCCGATGATCTCGGTAATATTGGTGAGGAAGCGGAACTGCACGCCTTCCTCCATAGCCTCGGCCAGCTCCTCCTCGTCGGCGGGCATCTCGCTCTGGCTGCGGCGGTAGAGAACATAGGTGTCCTTGGCGCCCAGGCGCAAAGCGGTTCGGCACACGTCCATGGCCACATTGCCGCCGCCGATTACGGCGCACTTCTCGCCTATCTCCGGCTTTTCTCCCAGGTTCACCCGGCGCAGGAAGTCCACGCCGCCCAGCACGCCCTCCAGCTCCTCCCCAGGCACGCCTATAGGAGCGGACTTTTGAGCTCCGATAGCCAGATAAAATGCTTTGTAGCCCTGCTCTCTCAGCTGGTCAAGAGTGAGGTCCCTGCCTACGTCCACGCCGCATTGGAACTTTACGCCCATCTGGCGCAGAACGTCTATCTCCGCATTGACCACATCCTTCTCCAGACGGAAGGAGGGGATACCCAGGGTGAGCATACCGCCGGGCACGGCGTTGCGGTCAAAGACGGTGACGTTCTCATAACCCATCATTGCCAGGTAATAGGCGCAGCTCATACCGGCAGGACCCGCGCCGATTATGGCTATCTTTTCCGGGAACTTCTCCAGAGTGGGACGGAAGTTCCTTATAGGCGGTATGTACCGATTTTCTTCTTTAAGCTCCTGTTCGGCTATGAATTTCTTTATCTCGTCTATAGCTACGGCCCGGTCCACATCGCCTCTGGTACACTCCTCTTCGCAGCGGCGGTTGCATATACTGCCGCAGACGGCAGGGAAGGGGTTATCCTGCTTTATAAGCTTCAGAGCGTCCAGGTATCTGCCCTGCGCCGCCATCTTGATATAGCCCTGGACGGCTATGTGGGCAGGACAGGCGGTCTTGCAGGGGGCGGTGCCACTGTCATAGCAGTTTATCTCGTTGTCCTCTTTATAGTTGGGGCTCCACTTCTCCGGCCCCCACTTCACCGCATCCGGCAGCTCATGCTTGGGGTACTGGATGGGGCCGCTCTTGGTGCAGAGCTTCTGCCCCAGCTTGGCGGCGCCTGCGGGACAGACCTCCACGCACTTGCCGCAGGCCACGCAGTTTTCCGTGTCCACATGGGCCACATAGGCGCTGCGGGACAGGTTGGGGGTGTTGAAATACTGGGAGGTGCGCAGGGCATAGCACACGCCGGTAGCACAGTTGCATATGCCGAAAATTTTGTTCTCACCGTCGATATTGGTTATCTGATGTACATAGCCCAGGTCCTCTGCCCGCTTCAGCAGGTCCAGGACCTCCTCCTTGGTGGCGTATCTGCCCTTGCCGGTCTGCACGCAGTAATCGGCAAATTCGCCCACGCCTATGCACCACTCGTCGGGCACGTCGCCTGAGCCCCGGCCCTGGAGGGTCTCGCTGCGGCGGCAGGAGCAGACGCCCACGCCCAGGTGCCCCTCGTACTTATCCAGCCAGTGGGACAGATGCTCGATATCCAGGGACTGGGACTGGGCGGGTATGGCCTTCTCCACAGGGATGACGTGCATGCCTATGCCGGCGCCTCCGGGGGGGACCATGGGCGTCACATGCTCCAGCGGCAGGAAGGACATGCGTTCAAAGAACCGGTTGACCTCGGGGTTTGTCTCCGGGATGGTCTTGTGCATCAGCAGCATCTCCGCCGAACCGGGGACATACATGCAAAGCACATAGCGTTTGTTCTCGTCGGTCATGGGCAGGCCCTTTTCGCCCCAATGGAACTCGATAAGGCCAACTACGGCCATCTCATGGAGCACTTCCCGGAGATGATCCCTGTCTTTACCGGTGGCCTTGGCCAGCTCATCCAGGGACATGGGGACCCGCTTCTTCATTTTCAGGGCTACTTCCACCATCTCGTCGTTGAGTACGTTCACCATACCCCAGTATTCCGGATCTTCCTCAGTTATCTTGGCCAGACCCAACTGCTGAGGTATTCTGTCCGTAATTTTTTTCCCCAGCATAAATAAATTTTCCTTATTGGTAACCATTGTGTTCCCCCTTTATTCCAGTTACTTTTTATATCCATATACCTTATTCAGCATATCACATTATGTGCATATTGTCACGCATTTTTAAATAATACTCCTATGATTTTTACACTTATGCACAAGTTGTCAAAATAATATCTTTAACTAAAATACACTTGTATTTTTTTCACGGACGGATTATCATATATTTGTAAAAAAATCTGAGCAGGGGGAACCCGTGATGCTGGATAATTATTTGATAATCCACAAAAGTATTTTGCCGGAATATTACGAAAAGGTCCTCCAGGCCCGCAGACTGCTGGAGGAGGGGAAGGTACATGAGGTTAGCCAGGCTGTAAAAGAGGCGGGCATCTCCCGCAGCACCTACTATAAATACAAGGATTTTATTCTGGAGCCTACGGACATTGCCGGAGGCCGTAAGGCGGTGCTGTCCATGATGCTTACCCATGAACAAGGCGTCCTCTCCGGGCTGCTCATGGCCATCTCTCAGGTGGGCTGCAGTGTCCTCACTATTACCCAAAGCTTGCCCATAAGGGGCAAGGCCAGCGTAACCATGGTTTTGGATATAAGCAGCATGAAAACAAGCCTTACCCAGCTACTACAGGATATCGAGCGCATCTCCGGTGTGGAGCAGGCCAGGCTGGTCGCTGTTGAGTGAGTGAAGAAAAGGAGAAAGATATGAAAAGATGCGATGCGGAATACAAGAATTATGTGTCTATACTCAATGAAGAATTGCTGCCGGCCATGGGCTGCACTGAGCCGGTAGCCGTTGCCTATGCCGCAGCAAAGGCCAGGGAAGTGCTGGGCTGCTTCCCGGAACATTGTGAGCTCTATGTCAGCGGAAATATTATAAAAAATGTTAAAAGCGTTGTCGTTCCCAATACCGGCGGGCTCAAGGGCCTGAAAGCCGCTGCCGCCGCCGGGATTGTGGCGGGGAAGGCCGAGCTGCAAATGAGCGTCATTGCCGAGACCGACCCAAGGGATATTCCCAAGATACAGGAATATATAGATACCCATGAAATATCTATAGAGCGCAAAGAGGGAGACAGCGCCCTCTATATCGAGATTATCCTGGAAGGGGAGGGTCACAGCAGCAAGGCGGTTATAAGCGACTATCATACCAACATCATCCTGTTGGAAAAGGACGGGGAGACGGTATTCCAAAAGGAGCCGGAGCTGCGCTCCAGCTTTGCTTCAGACCACAGTCTCATGAGCCTGGAAGGTATGTGGGACTTTATCAATACTGTGGAGATCGAAGATATAAGCGGCCTGCTGGATAGCCAGATAAACTGTAACAGCGCCATATCCCGGGAGGGCCTGGAAAAGCCCTGGGGCGCTCAGATTGGCCGTATACTTCTCAGCACCGCCAATGATACGAAAACCAGGGCTATGGCCAGGGCTGCCGCCGGTTCAGACGCCCGGATGAGCGGCTGCGAAAAGCCGGTGGTAATAGTTGGCGGCAGCGGCAACCAGGGCCTCACCGTAACCATGCCGGTGCTGGAATACGCCGAGCGCCTGGGCAGCAGCCGGGAGCAGGTCTACAGGGCCCTGGCTCTTGCAAACCTCATGGCTGTATATCTGAAAAAAGACATAGGCCGCCTGTCTGCCTACTGTACCGCCGTAACCGCCGGGGTGGGCGCCGGCTGTGCAGTGGCCTATCTGGACGGAGGTACTCTGGAGGCTGTGCGTCACACCATAGTCAACGACCTGGCGGTGCTCTCGGGAATGTTCTGCGACGGGGCCAAGCCCTCCTGCGCTGCCAAGGTGGCTAACTCCGTTGGCGCAGGTATCATGGGTTATGAAATGTATAAAAACGGCCAGAGCTTCAACGGAGGCGACGGATTTCTTCAGTCCTCTGCCGACGATACCATCGACGCTGTAGCGGAGATTGCCCGTGAGGCTATGACCGAGACGGACAAGAAGATACTGGACATTATGGTCTCCAGCTCCAACAAGGAACAGTGAGCCGAAACACGCTATATTCCACCGTCAAAACTCGTGGGCATATACATATATGAGAATTAAAGCTCCCCGGTACAGGAAACTTAATGCCTCCTGCCGGGGAGTTTTTGCGCTCAGCTTTATAGATTATGTAAACTTAAATCATACTCCAAAGGATAAGAACAGGCTATTTCCGTGCTCTGGTGTTGGAGTAAATTACGGTGACCACAGCGGCTGCCAAAATAACAGCGGCAAAACCCAGACCGTAGGGGAGCATTTCCTCCTCCTGCATGGCGCCTGTTTCCACCCGGTAGCCCAGCCAGGCCAGGACGCACATCATTATGCAGCACAGCAGACAGAGGAGCCCCGTCGCCCGGCACAGTTTTTTCACGTCATATTTGTTCCGGTCCTCCTGGGAGGCTGTATTGTATCCGGCTATGAGCCAAGAGCCCTTACCCATAAAAAGAAATATGGACATAACAAGAAAAATCAGCGCCATGACAAGCAAAATTATAACTCCGGACATGATATAAAGTCTCCTTTTAACAGGGCCAACCCAAAACATTTTGATTTATTATATCATGGCGAATAAATCAGTTCAAGAGCGGCAGAAAAGCTTCTGCCGCTCTTGTGAGGTTGTCAAAGAACTATGCTTTTTGGCGAAACAATAGAGCAGCGGGGGAGCGCGAGGGGGCAAGGCCCGCCTCGCAATACAATGACCCGCCACCGAAAAGCCTTGATTCTCAAGGCTTTTCTGGCAAAGCAGTATTTTGCCATGGGCAAAATACTTGGCGGGAGAAGCGCAGTCAAAAAAGTCCCGCCGGGATTTTTTTGACAAGCTGTCAAGAGCGGCAGAAAAGCTTCTGCCGCTCTTGTTTACTTACGGTATTTATTTGGACGGGCACTGGCGACCGGTGTTGTCTATCATTGTCTTGCCGCTAAGGAGTATCTGGGAAATGGGGACTATCTTGTAGCCGTCGGCGATGAGGGACTCTATTATTCCCGGCAAAGCCTCCGGGGTGTTGTCTGCGGCGTTGTGGAAGAGGACTATGCTGCCGGGCTGCACCTTATCCAATACACGGCCCTGTATCTCCTGCGCGGAGATGCCTTTCCAGTCCAAACTGTCCACATCCCACTGAACGGCCGTCATGCCCATGGATGTGACGGCGCTTATCACGTGGTCGTCATACTCGCCGTAGGGGCAGCGGAAGAGGGTGGGAGTGACCCCGGTGACGGCGGCGATCTTCTCGTTGCAGGCGGTAATGTCCGCCACAATCTCCTCATTGCTGAGCTGGGAGAAATGGGCGTGGGTGGAGGAATGATTCATAACTTCGTTGCCATTGTCGGCAAGAGCTTTTACCGACTCCGGGTATTTATCCACCCAGTCGCCTACCACGAAGAAGGTGGCGTTTATTTGATACTTGTTTAGGATGTCGATAAGTGTTTGGGTGTCCTCATTACCCCAGGCGGCGTCGAAGGAAATGGCCACCACCTTTTCGTCCCGCTGCACGGAGTATACCGGCAGCTGGCGGGAGGAGGCGGAGGCCCCCACCAGGGCGGGGTTGTTCACGGTCCAGAAAATCAGCACCACCGCAAGTATCATGCCTATGCCCGAAAGGGCGCCTCTGTGTCTTTTGGTAAAGCCTTTCAAGTCCAACAAGCGCATCACTCCTTTTTGTACATCCTATGACAAGCAAGGGCCGGATATTATTGGAGCTGTTAATCTGACATTAAGATAAGAGACCGCACTGCAAAGTACAGGCCGTTTGTATGCAATATGCAGCGAAGACAGACACAATAAAACCGGGAGGGGATATGCGTGGCCAGGACATCCAAAATCTATGTAAACGTGGGAACGGAGCTGAAAGAGCAGGCCGAAGAGGTACTGTCACACTTGGGGATACCCTAGAGCGAGGTGGTAAACATCTTTCTCCGTCAGATAGTTTTGCAGCGGGGCTTACCCTTTGAAACAAAGATGCCGGACAATGCAGCCCTCAATTACCACGATTTGAGCAAGTACCGGGGCCGGAGATGCCGGGAAAGCTGCGCCAGAGGATGAGAGCCTAATAGTGGGAGAACTTTAATACGCAATAATAAAACGGCAGTATGTTTTGAAATGCTCTGCTGGCTTGCAGAAAAAAATTCCTGCAAGGCGGGCTTCTTACAGAAGTTTCTGTTTAGCTTCTTCCAATTCTCCTAAATCCCACAGGAGCCTGCTGCCGATATATTTGTCCCGTATATCTTTTGTCATGGAAAAACATTTCCGTATATCTTCATTGCTGTAGCCTAAATAATGCGGGTCTGTGGGCATATGCAGAGAAACCATAAGCTGGTAAATTTCCCTGTAATCCGGGAGAGCACTGATTATTTCCTGTATTTCATCCCAGCTGTCAATAATGCGTTCAAATCTGGACGCATGCCCGGCAAGTTTGTATTTTCCTTCTTTCGCTTCCCTCAAAACCATGGCTTTTGCGCCGGGACCGATGAATTCTTCCAGCTTGCGGTTCCAGCTCTCTAAATCAAAAGACGCCGCATGAGCAGCCGCTTTTTGCCAGCTGGGCCTGACATTTTGCAGATACATATATGCTTTTAAGGAAAGCAGCGTGCCTATCCCGCACTGTATTCCGTGCAGGTCAGACCTTACGTTATCAAAAGCCAATGCACGCATGTCCCAGATATGGGAGAAATAGTGTTCCATGCCTGAGGCCGGACGAGAGAGACCGGCATAATTCATTGCCACCCCGCCGATTACCATTCCCTCCATAACGGACTTTATTGCGGCTTCATCTTTTTCCAAAAGTTTTTCAGCTGCATTTACAACTTTTTTAAGGGCGTTTTCTACCAAAGCTGCAACAAGCGGACAGTAGTATTCCCCAACTATCAAATGGGCAATACGCCACTCTGCCAGACTGATATACTTGGCAAGCATGTCCCCGACTCCGGCGCATAGCATGGGAAGAGGAGCGCTTTTAAGAATATCCGTATCTCCCAGTACTGCCCAAGGGAAAGTGCTGTTCAGCGATACCTTCAGGCCATCCATCTCCATTGAAGATGTAGCAGAGGCAAAGCCATCCATGGACGGGGCGGAGGCAACAATAATATAGGGTATCTTAAATGTGCCTGCCAGTATCTTTCCAATGTCATTTATTACCCCTGAACCAATGGCCACAACACAGTCGCAATCTCTATCGAAATGCATAACTGCGGCGCCTACAGCATGTTCTTCAGGAACTACAGGCGAATATGGGTAAACATATTTTGTATAAGCTATTCCAGCCGCCTCTACCACAGAAAGCACAGATTTGCCGGCTGCGGAAAAGCTCTGCTTTCCAGACAGAATGAACGGCTTTTTACCAGAACATTCTTTAATCAACGAAGGGAGCTCTTTTATGGCCCCTTTTTCTATGAGGACTTTTTTGACTCCGGCGCCATGTCTTTTCCCACAGCTGCACTCAAACTCGCCTATATCGATAAGCTCAGACAAGGATAATTCACCAAAATTGTTTATTGTCACAGCAATACTCCTTTTACTACCGGCCTGAGTATACGGCTTGTGATCTGCCGCCTTTTGCGGAAAAGAGCTGCTTTTCCCGCAGCAATTATTTCTCGAGCAATCTCTCTTTCAACGAGCAATACTCTTTTTCAATTTTTGCGGCGGCTTCACTTCCGGCCTTTATTCCGCTGATTTTTTCCAGAGCTTCTTTTAAACCCAGCTCTGATATCATCTGCTGCATTTTACAGCTTTGTACGTCGGTTGGATTGTTGTAGAGAAGCACCGAGGCAATGCCTTTGTAATAGTGGGGGGCAGGTATGCCATAGGCCTGAAGCAACTTCAGCGGCATAATTATGCGGTCAGTGGGCGACAGCTTGCGCAGAGGCTCCCTTGCTACCCGGACGCATTTGTCTATCACATATGGATTAACAAACCTGTTTACCACAGTTTTTACATAGTTAGTCATGAGCTCATGAGTAAAATTGTGCCTTCTCACAAGCATCTCGCTGCACTCTCTCATCATACCGAGGACTTCGCTGCAAATCTCCTCGTCTCCCATGGCCTCATTTATCGTCTCGTATCCTTTAAGCCACCCATAATAGGCGGTAACGGCATTTGGACCATTAAGGGCAAAGAGTTTTCTTTCGTTATAGGCGTCAATATTCTCCACCAAGGTCATTCCGTCAATCGCCGGGACATCACCTTTAAATCCGCCCTTTTCAACGTCCCATTCGCTGTATTCTTCCACCACCACGTCTGTCTTGGAACTCCCGGTGTTGGCGGGTATTATTCTATCTACGGCGCAGTCAGGAAAGCCCACATATGTATCCATAAACTTTCTGTCATCATCGCTGAGAAGGGATTCAACTTCTCTTTTGAGTATTGATGAAGCTCTTATAGCATTTTCGCAGGCTATTACATTAAGGTAAGCATTAAGCCCAAGGTCCTTTCTTCTTGAGATGCTGCCGGCGACTATCGGCGCTATCGCCGGGAGAGCGCTCAGACCCACGGCGCTCAGTACTAAGCTGCATTCCGCAAGCTCTTCAACAAGCTCGGGGTTATTGACATTTAATGCGGAGATGTTTTTTACCAAAAACTGTTCATTTGCCTCGCCGACAGTATATACAAAATATTGGCCTCTGGTCTTAAGCTCAGTCAACAAATCTTCCTGCAGGTCGGCAAACAGCACATGATATCCTGCTCTTTCAACCAACATCCCGATGAAACCACGGCCTATTTGACCGGCACCTATCATTACGGCTTTCTTCATAATTTTCTCCTTCGTCAGTCAAACAAAACTGCGCCTGTTTTTAAAAGCGCCTTTTGCAGAGCTTTCACTTCCAATTCTCTGGGAGGCTCATTCATCTGAGCGCTGAGGGCGGCAGCTATACCGGCTGCCTGTCCTGTAGCCATACAAATTGCCATGACGCGATAGCTGGCATGGGCTCTGTGGGTGCCTGAGATGCACCTTCCACATGTAATAATATTGTCAAGACCCTTCGGAAGCAGGCTGCTGTAGGGAATATCGTAAGGCTTGGCCGGCTGAGAATGGCCTTCAGCCTGACCTACCCCAGCAGGATTATGTATGTCGATAAGGAACCAGGCGTTATGCACCACTACGTCCTTTTTCCTTGCTCCGGTCTCAACATCCAAATCTGATATGAGATAGTCTCCCAATATACGCCTGGTCTCACGCACGCCCAGGGCGCTTCCCGTGGCTTTGAGTTTGCACTTTTCATATCCCGGGATATACTTGCGAAGAAAATCTATTACGGTTTCTATCTGCCTGCGCAGCTCCAGCTCAGCGCCAAATACTCCTTCCGGTGTAAGAGTGTCATATCCGTTGGACTGAGTAGCGTTTATACTGCGCTCGCCGGAGGAATTCGTTCTGTGGATACGCACAATTGAAACATTTTTGGGGAGTTCGCCTCGGAGATTTAACTCTTTGCAGAAGTCCGAATATTTTCTGCCGTCCGGCATCTGCACCGGGTCGCTGCCGCCCCAACAGGTAAATGCACGGGATTCATCCACATTGTCAATGGTGAATTCCAACGATGTAGGCTGACATTTTCCATCGCCTTCGCGGCCAACAAAGTATTCGGCCCCAGCACAAGCGGCAACAAAGCCGTCGCCGGTGGCGTCAATTATCACTTTTGCTTGGAGATTTGCCAGACCACGCTGTGTGCCAATTACAACGCCTTTAAGGCGGTTGCCTTCTTTAATTACATCGACCACCGGCGTTTGGAGAAAAATGTCCGCTCCAGATTCTGCGGCAAAATCCAGGAGCTTGTACTTCGCTTTCTCTGTGTCCACGCTCATTTCTCTGCCGTTGCGGGTCTCAAGGTTAGTGGCTTCAAGGAGACTCATTATTTCGTCATATATCGACCCTGGTTCCACTGCACCCAGTATAGGATTTACATAGCCTGATGTCATCATTCCACCCAGAATACCAAAGCGTTCGATAAGGGCGACCTTTACTCCCTGCCTGGCAGCTGAAACTGCCGCCGCTATTCCAGACGGACCTCCACCGCACACTATTACATCGTAATTGTTGGAAAAAGTTTTCATATGCTCCTCCTATCTGCAAATTGCTTAAGATATTTCAGATATCCCATAACTTCGTTTCCGCCGCAGCCAAAGTAGTCATGCAGTTTTTTATATTCAGCATAAAGACCGTTGTACAGTTCATGAGCCTTTACATCCGGCTCAAAGCATGTCCTTTTTCCCTTAGCCATGGCTTTAACGGCCTCAGAAACGCTGCCGCAGCCGCTTTTTTCTTTTCCGGCTGCCGCAGCTGCATATATTGCAGCGCCCACTGCAGCCGCTTGTTTATTGCGGCTTACCCATATCTTCTATCCCAGGACATCAGCATATATCTGCATAAGCAAACTGTTTTTCTCAGCTATCCCGCCGCAGGCTACTATTTCTCTTATGCCGATACCGTTAGCTCTGAATTTTTCAATTATTTTTCTTGCCCCATAGGCTGTTGACTCCAGTAATGCGCGATATATGTGCTCCGGCTTTGTAGCCAGATCCATACCTAATATCAGTCCGGACAAATTTGAATTGGTAAGTACAGACTGGTTCCCGTTCCACCAGTCCAACGCAAGCAAACCACATCCTCCAGGTGGACAGCCTTTGGCCAAGACGGACAAATAATCGTGCATATTTACTCCGGCAACGGAGGCTTTTTGCAGATATTCCGTCGGAACACAGTTCTCAACATACCAATGGAATATATCGCCTACGCCAGACTGACCGGCGGCGTAGTTTATATAACCTGGCAAGTTGGCATTTTCCATTGAGCAGCATATGCCGGGTACAGTTTTTGACGCCTTGTCTAATATCATGTAGCCGGTTGAGGTTCCGATTATCATCATCAGTGTACCAGAGTCAGATATGCCGCTTCCGGGCAGGCCTGAATATGCGTCCATCTGGGGGGCTGTTACCACTGTTTTTTCACTAAGGCCAAGCCTGCTGGCCATAGCGGGGCAAATAGTGCCGACAAATTCTCCAGGCCAGGCTATTACCGGCAGACTTTTACCGTGATAAGCCAGCTTTTCCCCGGGAAGCTCAGCAAAGATCGGAGAGATTCCGGCAAAAAAATCCTTGCTGGGATAACCGAAGTCAACATCCCACATGGACTTGCAGCTTAGAAATGAAGCGCTGCGCACCTCTTTTCCAACCAGGAGACTGCTTATCCAGTCTCCCAACTCAATAAAAGTCTCCGCAGACTTATATATTTCCGGCGCCTCAAGGCAAACTTGCATTACCTTCGGCAGCAGAGACTCAGAATTTATTGCTCCGCCGTATTTACTGATCACCGGCAACCGGGCACTTACAGCGGCCTTTGTCAGCTCCTCAGCCTCGTTCTCCGCAGCGTGATGCTTCCACATCTTCGGCCATGCGTGGGGCTCTTTTGAAAACTTTTTGTCCATGCAAAGCGGCCGCAGTTTCCCGTCTACCGGAATGACGGTGCTGGCTGTTGAGTCAACTCCCACAGCAACAATATCTTTAGGTGCTACTTTACTGTCTTTCAGCAGCCCTTTGATTACAGCATACAAAGCTGCTTCATAATCACAAGGGTCTTGCAGGGCCCAAAGGGGAGGCAACACAGTGCCGTCAGGTAATTTTTTTTCTATTACTCCGTGGGGATAGACGTATTCAGATACAGCCGCCAATGCTCCGGTGGAGGCGTCCGCCAGCACGGCCCGGCAGCATAACGAGCCATAATCTATCCCAATTGAATATTTTCTCACAGCCATCATATTATTGCGCTTTCAGCAGAAGTTCTGAATTTCTTATGCCTAGAGAATAAATGCTCCCGGGTGTGGCATTGGTATTGTACAAAAGTTCTCCATTATAAAAGGCACAGCACTCTATCTCTTCTGAGGCAAGCACCGAATGGCTCAGATCGATTTCAGCACATATGCATTTTTTTTCCAGGTCAAATATGCGGATACCCACGGGATATCTGCTGTCTCCAAGCCCAAAGGTGTAGAATATTTTTTTACATTTAAGGGTGCCGCCCTGAGTAAAAAGTATATTAAAGGGGAGTTCAAACTGGTCTGTTATGTCATTGGCAGTCAGAGTTACAAAACTTCCTTCAAGCAAAGGAGGCTTTGTAAATTTTGTGATTATGTAATTGTTGTAGGAATAATATTCCAGAAACTCTTCAGTAGTGCGGTATCTTGAAGAAAAAATATATACGCAGCCTTCTTCGCTGTCTACAAACCAGGCGGGACATCCCCAGCAGGGAGTTTGCCAGGGGCTGTCTTCTATGCCTGTATTTGAATAGCTTATTGTTTGAATCAGCCGGCTTTTTGCCGATAATTTGCCGTCTGCCGTTTTACTCAACCTAATGTCTTCTACCGCACACCTGTAGTAATACCCATTTTCATCTTGCCCCCCAGAGTTTCCCGTGGTCACATATAGCAGTGGCAGGGGATTCCCTTTATAGTGCTCAGCGCTAAACATACATTGATTTGAATGATTTATATGCTCAGAGCTGGGATGGCCGTCATTAAATGAACCGAGCCTGAAAGAGCTTATTGCCTTATCGCCTTTGCCGACAAGATCATATATGCCGCACACTCCAGTGTGATAAAGGATAAACGCCATGCCGTCATAAATGGCCATGCCCTGGGCAGACGGCAGAATCTTTTCATAATTCATGTATAATTTTGAATTGTCCCCGGTAATACTGATCATATTCTCAACTCCATATATGAGCTCTTATGACGAAACATGGCTGAAAGGATAAAGTGATGTAGAAGGGTGCGCTTATATACAGATGAGCAGACTTATTGCGTATAGGGCCTGAATGCTGCAGCAAAGACTTTTGCCTCAAGATAAAACAATGCGGCCACAATAATAAAACCCAGTGCGCTCAGACAGGCGAGTGCTACGGCAATTGCCAGATTCAGAAGCATGAGCAAAAGTAGCCATTTGAGCTGCTGAACGGAGATGACAAATATATTGTAAAACACCTGCTTATACGTCATTTTAAATTTTGCTATCAGCCCGAAAGCTAGGCTTAGCATGGCAAGATAGACAAATCCGGCCGTAATTGTTGCCAGCCGCAAGTACTGGCTTGTATATTCAGAAAAGGCCCCTACCCAGCAGACATAAATATCCAGAGCAAGTATGGCGCCTAAAGCCACAAGCGTAAGCCAGACCTGAGTGGCAAGCAAAAAATTGCTTTTAAATGCGCGAAAGAAGCGAAGCGCAACACTGCTGGTTTGCATATCTACATCCATGCATGCAGAAAAAACCGCCGTTGTGGATGCTCCGACAGTAACTACAGGCAAGCAGCATACAATCCAGCAGAAAGCCAGAAGAATATAGTCAAACGCAGCGGAGAGCGCTTCAAATATTTTGCTTTCAAAATTTACTCTCATGGGGTAATATCCTTTCTCCGGCTTTTTCAGCGCCTGGTTCCATGCTTTTTTTGTGCCTTTGCTGTATCAGCCCTTAACTCCAGAGGTAGCTATGCCTTCGACAAAATACTTTTGGCAGAAAATAAACACAACAACCACTGGGACAATAAATATGGTGGAAGTTGCCATTGTGAGATGATATGGCTTGGCATCGTCAAAGAGCCAATAGCGCACAGCCTGGGCAACCGTATACAGCTTTTTGTTTACAAGGAAAATCAGAGCGGACAGATAATCGTTCCACAGGGAAATAAAGGAGAGTATCATTGTCGAAATCATTGCGGGCTTTGTCAGAGGCATCATTATCTGAGAGAATATCCTGAAATGCCCCGCTCCATCCACCCTTGCAGCATCCATTAAGTCATTGGGAAGTCCCATATAAAACTGGCGAAGCAGGAAAATAGAAGTTATTCCAAACCAGCTTGGAAGTATAAGGGCCCAGAGATTGTTATACAGGCCTATTTCATAAAACAGTATAAAACGAGGAATGATTGTTGCTTGTACCGGTATCATCATTGATCCGAGGAAAAAGGTAAATATTAGATTCCGCCCCTTAAACTTTATTTTGGCGAAGGCATATGCAGCCAATGAGGAGACGATCAGCTGCCCTCCAGTGCCAATGACAACAATTGTGAGAGAATTAAAAAACACTCTCCAAAGCGGTACAGTCGAGTCGTTCCAAACGGTTGAATAATTTTCAGGATGCCAGACGGTAGGTATCCAATTGTGGCTGAAAACCTCACTGTTACTCTTAAAAGAAGTGAGTATCATCCACAAGAGAGGCATGGCAAACAGCAGAGCAAACATGCTTACCACTATTGTACATATCAACTTTGAGGTTAGCTTTTGTTTTTTCACCGTTTAACCTCCTTAGTAATGGACCCATTTCTTTTGTCCTACAAAATTGATTATTGTTATGATAACAATAAACACCATGAGGACAAGGGCTTCAGCGCTTGCATACCCAAACTTATAGTTGTTAAAGGCACTTTTATATATCTCAACAACCAAAGAAGTGTTATAGTGCGCTGAATCCCCAAAACACATGATATCTATGGCGTTAAAAATTTTGAACACTGCGATGAGCTGCACTACAACCAGATAGAATGTGGTAGGGGATATCAACGGAAATGTTATTTTCCAGAATTTCTTCCAGGGCGTGACCCCGTCAAGCTCTGAAGCCTCGTAAAGCTCTTTTGGAACATTTTGCAGCGCCGCCATATATATGATCAGCTCAAAGCCGATCTGCACCCAGATTACAAACAGTATTATTGGAATCTTGGCATAGTGCTTGTCAGTGAACCACAGTATGGGCTCACTCATGCCGAAGACATTAATGAGTAGCGTGTTAACTACTCCGTCTTCCCTGAAGAGCAGTTTAAAGACAGCTGCCAATGCAACTGAACTCGAGATGTAAGGAATAAAGAAGCAGAGGCGAAGGGCCTTTTTGCAGTAGACCTTGTCGTTAAGCAGATATGCCAGTATGAGGGCAACTATTATTGATATAGGTACAATCGTAAGAGTATATATAAAAGTATTTTTCACACCGGATATGAATCGGTTATCCGCCAGCATGTCATAGAAATTTTCCAGACCTACAAATTTTATGTTGCTCCATCCAGACAGAAAATTCCACTCTGTAAAAGACAAGAAGATCGTAAAAAGAAACGGGAAAGCCACAAGGATCAAAAAAGTTAGCAGAGCCGGGGAGATGAACGCGTAGCCAACGATGTTTTCTCTTTTCCTGTTCATACGGTTCACATCCTTTTTGGTACAATTTATCAGAATGCTTCAAAGGGAAGGAGAAGTGTTCTCCTCCCCCTTTTCTGCTTAATGACTGTTGTTAGCTAGCATCTTCTATGGCTTTATTGCCCAGCTCGGTTGCTGTATCCAGCGCTTCGTCAACACTCATGTCCCCGGTGTAAGCATACATTACATACTCTGTCCAAATGCTGTTCAGCTCGGAGTAGGCGGTATACATATTGTCGTAAGAGGACGGATTGTGGGGATTGCCAACCCACTGTTTAAAGGAATCTACATCGACTATCTTAGCGGCTTCCTCTTCGGAGCCAAAGATCAGAGAAACAAGTCCGTCGCTGTCGGTCCCGGACCAGGTGGACTGGTGCCCTGCGATGGTCAGATACTTGGAACCATAAGTGGAATACCACTTGGTAAAGGCCCAGGCGGCTTCTTCATCCTGGCAGCCTCTGGTTATCCCGGCAAAGGAGAAATAGTTGACACCAGACTCATAATTTGTCTGGCCTTCCTCTACCGTGGGATATGGGGCAAATCCGGTTATGTGATCAAGAGGATAAGTCCCAGTGTCCCGGATGAAACGGGCCAGGTTGCAGGATACAGTGGAGGCCACCTTTCCATCGGTGTAAGCGAACCAGGTCTTATAGTCATCGGCCCGGTATGCATTCAAGGAAAACCACACGCCTTCGTTCTCGGCGTCTATAAATTTCTGAATGCAGTCTTTGACATACTGCTGGTTAAATACGCAGCTGCCGTCAGCGTTGTAGAAACGATTGCAACCATTTACCTGGTATACCAGCTCCAACAGGTCGGCAATTACCTGGTAGTTGCTCCCGCCGTAGACTGTTGTTGCTCCGTTTGCATCGGTCTTGGTCATTTTTCTGCTCGCCTCAATATATTCATCCCAGGTCCATTCAGTCGGCAGATCACCAAGACCGGCTTCGTTCCAGGCATCCATATTGATAGCTACATAGTGGGTAAGTCCACCGCAGGGCAGTACATAGGTTTTGCCGTCTTGGTTATATGCCTCGGTTCCCCAGTTATCCATCAAGGATATCCCTTCCTCCTGAACCCTGTCAGAAAGGTCGATGTACAGCCCGTTGCTCAGCCTGCTCATCAAATTGTGAATTTCAAAAGAAGCGACGACATCACATTCGCCTGCCATGATGGCAGTATTAAGGGCAATGTTTCCATCAGAGTTGTTTGAATAGGTGTTGAGCTCAACCTTGATGTTTGGGTATACGGAGTTGAATTCAGCAATCATGTCATCCATTCCTTGGTCACCGCTAAAAGGAATGTAAAAACGCACTGTGCCGGAAATGGATGTATCCTCATTAATAATCCATGAATAGATATCTGCATTCTTGTCCGCATCGGCAATGGTTGTGGCACCGTCGGAGGCAGGACCAGTCTCTGCTGAGCCGCTCTCCGCAACTTCGGATGTTTCGTCGTTGCTTCCACAGGCGCAAAGTGTGAAGAGCATTACGACGATCAATAATAGAGCTGTTAGTTTCTTCATAATTTTCCTCCATTTTTTATTTTTATCAGAATAGGGCTCTACCTATCTAACACAAGTTTACGGATATTACAGATATGCACCATTGGCTATAAGCCGCCTCCGCAGCTCTTGTACATCTATACTGCCCGGTTCCTTCCCCTGGGCTGCCGCTATCGCAGCCGCAGTACCGGCAGCCTGCCCCATGGCCATACAGGGCGGCATGACCCTCACTGCACCGGCGGCCTCGGAGTCTGCGGAGATACAGCGTCCAGCCATCAGCAGTCCCTCTGCATCTTTCGGGAGAAGACAACGGTAGGGAATACCGTAATAATTTCCGCTTTTTACCGTAATGTATTCGTTGCTCTTAGGGCCAAATCTTCCGTGAATGTCCACTGAGTTTGAACAGAGCACGATTGCATCTTCCGGGACACGGCCATATATTACGTCATCCAAAGTCATAATGTACCGGCCAACAATATGCCGGCTCTCTCTGATACCAAGAGTTGAGCCGCTGGCCATGAGCTTTGCGCTGCTGCAGCCTGGGAGATACTTCTTGATGAAGTTCATGATTTGCTCTACTTGTCTGCGGCCCTCTATCTCTCCGGCCGTAAGACTCTCGGAGTCGGTGGAGTCCACGCCCATGACCCGGGAGACGTTTACACACCACTCATCTTCTGCGACCCCGCGGTACAGGCCGATGGAAGTTCTGTCCAGGTTCCAATCTCCAGCTTCTCTGGCCTCTGTTACGTACCAATGAAAACTGCGATAATTAATGCCGTCTTTTCTGTAAAATTTATCCCGATGTTGTTCAACATCCTTTTCCAATGCCCGACTTTCCACATTGCATATCCTGAAAAACATGCTTGCCGGCTGGACGATATTCAAACGGCTGTTTCCTTTTTCAAAAGCCACTCCGCCACGGGCAGCCACATCCCCGTCTCCGGTTGCATCGATTATCACAGCGGACTCTATTGTCTTTATCCCGCCCTTTTCCGCAATGACCGCCCCTTTAAAGCTTCGTCCATCCATGACCGGCGCAATAAACACCGTGTGATACAATACCTTTACAGCAGCTTCAACTAGCATGTCGTCGAGTAATTTTTTTAATTTCTCCGCATCAAAAGGAGTGCAGTGATCATGCCCATCTTTTATCCAAGAGGTATATGCAGTGCCGCTGCGTACCAGAAGAGGATGTATTGCGCCTCCGCAGTCCACAAGCCTGTCCACTATTTCAGAGAAAATTCCGCGAATGATCATTGTATTGCCTGATTTGTCGTAGCAGGTCATAAACGGGCCAACAAGGCCTGCCGTAGCCATTCCGCCGGAAAATCCGTTTTGTTCCACCAGAAGCACTTTCGCACCCTCGCGGGCTGCCGAAATAGCTGCGCATACTCCCGCCGGGCCTGCTCCTATTACAAGAACGTCGGCAGTATATTTTCCAGCAGCAGGAAAGTCAAATTCAACCATACCCATTTCGCCCCTCAAGTTTTTATAATTATATATAGGAACGTTCCAAAAAAATAAAAAAATTTTTTCGGTTATACGCTCAACCTCGTTCCAGGATGCTGCCTCTAATGACAAGATAAGGCTCAATGGTCAATGAGCGGGCCTCGCCCTTAAACCCGTTTATCCTGTCAAGAAGAAAGTCCAGCGCAGTATGGCCTATAACTTCCTTTTGAATATTGACAGCGCTGAGGGCCGGAGTAACATTGCCGCAAAGGCTTGAGTCTTCATAGCATATGATCGATATATTGTCTGGAACACGGATATTTTTTTCATAGAGACAGCGCAGGACGCCCATTACCATTTCGTTGTTTGCTGTCAACACCGCATCAGGCATATGTCCGCTGTCAAGCAGCTCCTTGAAAGCTTCATAGGCGCTTTGGGCTGTATTCTCCCGAGGAGAAATAATAAGCTCATCGTGTATCTCATACCCGGCTTCATCTGCAGCAAGCCGGATGCCCTCTATACGTTTGGGCCATACGCGAAAATCTTTTGGACAGTTCACAAGACAGATACGTCTGTGTCCTGTCGCAATCAACTTTTCCATTGCCAAACGGCTGCCAGTGGAGGGGTCATGGAGAACAGTATCTATTCCGGTGATTTCCAACGATGAAGTGACCAGCACTATGGGTATTTCTATGCCTTCTATTAGATCAAACACATCGGCGCTATCGAATCCGCCTACAAAAATTGCTCCGTCTACCCGGCGATTGCGCAGGATTTTAGGCATTTCCTGTTTACCGCAGCTTAAATCAAAGTGTTCTTTTATGACGCTGATATCTGCGTCGGAATCCATGAGGGCAGCAAAGACACCATCCTCAACATTGTGGGAAAATTGCTCCAGACCGTAGTTCCACTCATAGTGGGCTCCTAATGGCCGGGTGTTCCTTAGAATATGAATTATTCCAATGCTGTTATTCTTGCGTTTGATGAGACTCCTGGCGTTATAATTTGGCACGTAATTAAGCGCCTTTATAGCGTCAAGGACACGTTTCCTGGTCTCGTCTTTTACCAGAGGACTGCTGTTGAGCACAAGTGAAACCGTGCTTTTTGAAACGCCTGCTCTGGCCGCAACATCCCATATAGTTACCATATAATCAGCCTTTCATTGAAAAAATCATATATTGGAACATTCCAAAAGTCAATATAAGATTTTTTTTCTATATTTCTAACAATGCTTGCATGTTTTTTTTGAGCATTTCAACCAGACATCGGCACGTCAGACTTCTTTGTTGAGCTTAACATGTGGGTTTTGTACTCATTGCAAAAACAAATAACAGGCTGTAACTAAGAAGATTGTACAGCTAAACGGGAAGCCTATCCCCAGTTTTTCGGCTCGGTCTTTTCTTTGTACAATGATACAAACTATATGGGCAACTGCGGCCGCGTTCAGGATTTTGTAAAGGTAGACGCAAAGCTGGCTAAGCTGGCGGAGCGGGGATACAGAAGAAAGACTATGGTTGCCCCGGAATATCGCCATCGCTGCGTGGTGTGGGGTGTGCAGCCTCAGTATTGCATAGACATGCTGTACTGGATGCTGCAATGCTGGGGCGTAGTGCCTCTTACAGACATGCTCTCCATGGTGAACACAAGGATGATAGCCGAGGAGGATACGCCGGAAAATCGCCGCCAGGCATATTATGACATGGCTTGGCTCAACGAGAACATGATAATGCGAAACCGTACCCACGGCGGATATAAAGTCCTTGTGGACGAGCTGTGGGAGATATGTCAGCAGATGAACGCCGACATGGTCATGATGTGGGAACACATGAGTTGTAAAGCCCTGACAGGCATGCACGGGCAGTTTGAAGAACAGGCCCGGCAGCGGGGCATACATCTGGTTTGGGTCTGTCACGATTTGTGCGACCCCAGGGTATTTACCCGCCAGGCCATACGGGACCAGTTCAGCAATTACATGCGCACCGTAATGCGGGAAGAGCCTCTGGACCCCACAATAGAGTTCCTGCCTGACGAAAACGCCTGGTAAGGGGGGAGAGACCGTGAAAAATATTATTCTGCGTGTTTTGGCCAAGCCGCTGTTGGCCGGCCTTTGCTTTTTTGTCATCACCTTCACTATATACTTTTTTAACCTTGACATGAAGGCCACTTCAAAAATTGAACCCTTCCTGCTGAGGCACTATGACCGCATCCCTCGGCAACAGTATCTATTAGCCGCCGGCAGAGCGGCCAGTATAGTCAACGGAATACAAAACCAAAGGCCGGCCTGCAAAAGCAGAACGGCCTTTGTATACTGAGAGGCTATCTGTCCGGGCTGGTCCGGATCACATAGCCTCGATTTGTTTTATGTTCATCTCGCTGCCCTGCTGCAGCCATGTCGCCCCGCTGCCGCAATAGGGGCAGGTCTTGCCGTACTTTAAAGTCGGGTAGGTTTTTTTGCAGCCGTCGCACCAGGTGACGGCGGGGATTGTCTCGGTCAGAAGCTGAGCTCCCTCTATCAGCGGGGTCTTTTTTGCATACCAGTTCCAGCAGTCCACAAGGTACTCCGGCACTATACCGGAGACCTCGCCAAACTCCAAGGTTACGGAATTGACCTTGCTAAGCTGATGCTCCCTGGCCAAGTCCTCCACCTGACGGATGACATAGGTGACTATACTCAGTTCGTGCATATTATATCCTTTCAATCTGCGGCAAAAGTGCTCAGAGCTCATATATGATAATTAGACGAATACTCACATATTAATTATACAGGAAAACCTAAAAATATCCATAGGCAATTTTACAATATAGTACAAACATTCCTAGCTAACAGACCCAGGTAATAAGCTAAGTCCCGCCTGCTTTTCCAGGCGGGACTTAGCTTGCTTATCAATCAAAACATAGTTTCAGATGCTTCTAACCAGATTGGTGTAGCCTATAAGATATTCGTCTATCTCAGCGGCGGCGGAGCGGCCCTCGGCTATGGCCCAGACAACCAGGGACTGCCCCCTGCGCATGTCTCCGGCGGCAAAGACCTTGTCCGCATTGGTGGAATATCCGCCCTTGGGGGTCTTGACGGTTTTACCCATCTCCACTCCGAAGGCCCGGCACACGTCCTCACGGCAGCCGGTAAAGCCGGTGGCTCCTATGAGCAACTGACAGGGAATAGTATCCCCGTCGCTGGTGACAAGGCCGGTGAGCTCGCCCTTGTCGCTGACGACAAGCTCCCTCACCTGAACTCCAAAGCGCCGGGGCTCGGAGCCTAAAAGGGCCAAAGCCTCCTCATGGGCATAGGCCAGGGGCAGACGTCCTTGTCTGTTCAGATAGTCCTCCATAGGGCGGCGTACAAGCTGAGTGACGGATCGGCAGCCCTGACGCAGAGCGGTGGCTACGCAGTCGCTGGCGGTGTCTCCGGTGCCCACTATCACTACGTCCAGGCCCTGGGCGCTGGGGAAGGGGGTATCGCATTTACCAAACTGAGCACGTTCCACAGCGGACTTTAGATACTCCGTGCCGTAGCACACGCCGCTGATGCCCTGAGTATCCAGACCCAGAGGCCGGGGAAGTCCCGCCCCGCAGCAGAGCAGCACCGCATCATACTCCCTCATAAGACGCTGAGCAATTTCGGGCCGGGAGGCATCCATGCCGCATACGAAAGTGACGCCCTCGTCAGTCATCAAATCTATGCGTCGCTGGACTATCCTCTTGGGCAGCTTCATGTTGGGTATGCCGTACATAAGAAGGCCGCCGGGCTTTTCGGCTTTTTCCACCACCGTGACCAGATGGCCCCGATGGTTCAGCTGGTCCGCCGCCGCCAGACCCGCCGGGCCGGAGCCTACAATGCAGACCTTCTTGCCGGAGGTCTGGGGCGGGCGGCGGCGAAGAATACGGCGATTTAAAAAGGCGTCCTCTATTATACTAAGCTCGTTGTCCCTTATGGTCACCGAGTCCCCATAGATACCGCAGATACAGGCGGCCTCGCAGGGAGCGGGGCAGACCCGACCGGTAAACTCCGGAAAGTTATTGGTCTTGTGGAGGCGGCTGAGAGCGTGGCCCCAGTTGCCGGAGAGTATCATATCGTTCCACTCGGGTATAAGGTTGTGGAGAGGACAGCCGAAGGCTTTGCCCTCATATATCATGCCTGTCTGGCAAAAGGGCACGCCGCAGTTCATGCACCGGGCTCCCTGCTGCCGCCGGACTTCCTCCGGTTGGGGAATGTGGAATTCCTCCCAGTCCTTCACCCGCTCAGCCGGATCCCGGCGCAGGTCCTCGCTGCGCTGATATTCCAAAAATCCTGTGGGTTTTCCCATGTCTCCGCCTCCTTTCAGCTTCTGGTGTTGGCGTAAAATGCCTGTATCTCCGCCTGATCTCTGGACATGCCTTTCTCTTCAAACTGGGCTATGGAGCGGAGCATACGGTCATAATCTCTGGGCATGACCTTTTTAAAGCAGGGGATATAGGAATGGAAGGCGGCCAGTATCTTCTTTCCTCTGGGGGAGCCGGTGGCCGCCACATGCTCTTCAATAAGGGAGCGCAGCTCGGCAATGTCGTGAGATTCCGTAAGCGTGTCGGTCATCACTTGGTCTTTATTCAGTCGCATATATAGATCGTGCTTCTCATCCAGCACATAGGCTATGCCCCCCGACATGCCTGCGGCAAAGTTTTTCCCTGTGGGGCCCAGAATGACACATCGGCCCCCGGTCATGTACTCGCAGCCGTGGTCGCCCACGCCCTCCACCACTGCGACGGCGCCGGAGTTGCGCACACAGAAGCGCTCACCGGCCATGCCGTTAATAAAGGCCTTGCCGGAGGTGGCGCCGTAGAGAGCCACATTGCCCACGATAATGTTTTCACCCGGCTTGAAGGGACTGTCCTTGGGGGGATACAGCACCAGCTTGCCGCCGGAGAGCCCCTTTCCAAAGCCGTCGTTGCAGTCGCCCTCCAGCTCCAGAGTAAGGCCCTTGGGTATAAAGGCCCCAAAGGACTGGCCCCCGCCTCCGTGGCAGCGTATCACATAACTGTCCTCCGACAGACTGTCTCCGCACTGCCGGCTTATCTCGGAACCAAAGAGGGTACCGAAGGCCCGGTCGGTGGAGGATACCTCCAGCTCCAGAGAGCCGGATTTTTTGCTCTTCAGACTCTTTCCCAGCTTTGCCATAAGCACGCTCTGGTCGAGGGTCCGCTCCAGATGAAAGTCGTATGTATCCTCTGGATTGAAGTGCAGGGCGGAAGTCTGGCCGGGTATACCCAGCAAAGCCCGCAAATCCACAGTGGCGGCCTGCCCGGCGGGCAAATCATCCCGTATCCTCAGCAGATCGCTGCGGCCCACCAGCTCGTCGACGGTGCGCACACCCAGACGGGCCATATATTCCCTCAGCTCCTGGGCGATAAAATACATAAAGTTTATAACATATTCCGGCTTTCCGCTGAACCGCCTGCGCAGCTCAGGGTTCTGGGTAGCTACGCCGGCAGCGCAGGTGTCCAGATTGCACACACGCATCATGCAGCAGCCCAGGGCCACCAGGGGCGC
>CALXGF010000114.1 GCA_944387735.1 uncultured Oscillospiraceae bacterium | reverse complement strand
AACACGGCATAAACATCCTGGGCATCCGGGAAAACGGCCGGCTGAACCTCAACGTCACTCCCGACTCCCTGCTGAACCGGGGCTGCTCCATTCTGGTGCTGGGCCCGGACAACGCCATGCAGAAGGTATTCAGAATATAAATGCAAACATCTAAAAAAGTGCAGGGCAAGCCCTGCACCTTTATTTTACCTGTATTATTTCAGTTTTATTATGTCAGCGTTCATTGGGCCTATGCTGCCGCAGTAGGTGCCGCAGCCCGCCTCCTGACAGTCTGCCACATAGCTGGAAGCCTGCTCTCCCCGGTTTACCACCGTCAGGTAAGCTCCGTCCTCCGCTTTCTCTCCGAAGGCGTCCACCCCGTCCTTGATATAGCGCAGGATAAGCAGCAGGTCTTTGTTTGCCGCCATGAAGCTGGCCTGTCCGCTGGAGAGCACCGGAGTGCTGTTTCTCAGCTGGGCCAGAGCTGCGTAATAATCGTGAATTGACTCGTCCCCCTCCCTGAAGGGCAGGCGGTTAAAGGGGTCGTTTATGCCGCACATACCCTGCTCATCCCCGTAGTAGATGCAGGGCACCCCGGGTATAGTGAACTGAATGGCGGCGCAGAGGCGCTGCAGGGCGGCTGCCCGCTCCAGCTCCTCCTGACCGATGTATATCTTCAGCTGGTCCTCCCGGCTGAGGGATCTGAGCCACACATTGGTGGCCAGGGCGGTGCGCAGCCGCTCCACGTCGTGGGAGCCCAGCAGGTTCATCAGGGCGTAGTACATGGGCTTGGGGTAGTTCATCTGCTGGGAGATGAAGAACTCGCACAGGGCGTGGGCATCGGAGTAGCCGTGCATGAAGGCCAGCACCGCATCCCTGAAGGGGTAGTTCATCACCGAGTCCAGAGACGAGCCCAGGGCATAGCGGCGGCGGCTGCCGTAGCTCTCCTTGATTATGGCGTCCTCCCAGACCTCGCCGATGACAGGCGCATCAGGCTTTACGGCCTTGACCGAATCCCGTATCAGCTCCAGCACGTCGTCCGGCAGCTCGTCGGCCACATCCAGCCTCCAGCCGGAGGCGCCATGGCGCAGCCACAGCTTCACCACGCTGTTTTCCCCGGTGACTATGTCCTCCTGCCACTTGGGGTTCTGCTCGTCCACCTCCGGCAGATCCTTAAAGCCCCACCAGCAGCGGTACTCATCGGGGAACTTGCTGAAGTCGTACCAGCGGTAATACTCCGAATCCTTGCCCTGGCAGGCCCCCTTGCCGGGATAGCTGCCATAGCGGTTAAAGTATCGGCTGTCCGCCCCGGTATGGGAATACACTCCGTCCAGAATGAGGCGGATGCCCAGCTCTCCGGCCTTGGCGCACAGGTGCTCAAAGTCCTCCATAGTCCCCAGGATAGGGTCCGGCCGGTGGTAATCCGAGGTATCATAACGGTGGTTGGAACGGGCCTCCACAATGGGGTTTAGGTAGATGCAGCTGATGCCCAGCTCCTTCAGATAGGGCAGCTTATCCTCTATGCCCTTGAAGGTCCCGCCGTAGAAATCGTCCGGGCTGTAGTTGCTCTCAAAGGGCCGGGGCTGCCAGCGCACCGGCTCATCCAGGCTCTTATGCAGCTCCGGAGTCTGGCCCAGGGAGCGGTGGTACTCTATACCCTTCTCCGCCGTGCCGTCATTGCTGAAGCCGAAGCGGTCCGGGAATATCTGATACATAATACTGCGGCGAAACCAGGCCGGAGTTTCAAAGCCCCGCTGGTACACCGTCAGGCGGAAGCCGCCTCCCTCCCGGCCCATGAGCCTGCCGATATATCCGGTGCCGTCGGGGCAGAGCCAGTGGCAGCCCATGGTAGTCTCTATACGGAAACGATACCACAGGGCCTGGGCTGTCTCCGGCACTGTGAAGCTGGCGGAATAGCAGTTGCCCAGCTGGCGCATGGGGTAGCTCCACTCCACATTATCTCCGTACACGATGAGATCCGCTTTCTTTATTCTGCCTCCCAGAAGCCTGAAGGCCAGGCGCAGTTCCGAGCCGCTCTCCACCGCTCCGTAGGGGCTGCGGTACACAGTCATGCGGCTGTCATGGGCCACTGCCAGCATTGTGGCCGCCGTATGCCGCAGCACCCCTATCACGTTGGCGGTGCGGGGCTGGATAGAATACATGTCCTCCAGATTGATCCCGGTGGAGCGCAGATCGTCACAGCAGCGGGACACGGTATAATAGGCGTCGTTCAGGGAAAAGCCGCAGTCATCCATCAAAAGCCGCATCAGCTCCGGAGCCATAAGGGGATTGCCCCTGGAGTAAAAGCACTCTCCCAGCCGGTCGGGAGTGAGTCCCATGAGCAGGCACTGGTGGATTGCGGCATAGCTGGTGGCGGAAGCCTGGAAGTATTGCTGTATGAGGCAATTTGCAGGGGCCGTATCCAGCCGCTCTATCAGTTCCCTGTCCCCGCTTACGGGGACCCAGCGGCCATCCCGGAACTCCGCTTCCACGAAGCGGCGGTCACTGTAGCTGACTGTCATGCAGCAGCCCTGGGACCAGTGCTCTTTATAGCTGCCGCCGAAATAAACCTTATATCTCCTTAGAGCATCCATATGTAGTGTCTTGCGTACTCCTCTGCTGAAAGATCAAAGCTGAAGTTTTCCTGCATGGCATAGTTTATCAGGCCGTGCATTATCTCCTCGTTCCTGTAGCAGCTGAGGGCGCTGCGGATAGTATCCCGCATCTCCCAGGCGTCAAAATTCGAGAAGGTAAAGCCGGTACCCTCTCCGGTAAAGCGGTTATAGGGCTTGACGGTATCCTTGAGTCCCCCGGTTTCCCTGACTATAGGGATGCAGCCGTAGCGCATAGCTATCATCTGGCTCAGGCCGCAGGGCTCAAAGCGGGAGGGCATGAGGAAGAAGTCGCTGCCGGCATAGACCAGATGGGCCAGGTCCTCATTATAGCCGATATAGGAGCAGACCTTGCCCCGATAGCGGCCCTCGGCGCCCCGCATGAAGTTTTCAAAGCGCTCCTCGCCGCTGCCCAGAAGCATGAACTGCATGTCCTCCCGGCTCATAAGGTCGTCCAGGACGCAGGCCACCAGGTCAAAACCCTTTTGGGCGGTCATTCTTGTGACCATTGCAAAAATGGGCACGTCCGGCCGTACTTCCAGGCCCATATGCTCCTGGAGGGCCGCCTTGCACTGGGCCTTGCCCTTCAGGTGCCCCCGGTCATAGCGGGCGGGCAAAGCCGGGTCCTTTCCAGGATTGAAGACCTTGGTATCGATACCGTTGAGTATGCCGGTAAGCTGACCGCTGCGGGCATTGAGTATGCCGTCCAGTCCCTCGGAATACTCCGGGGTCCTTATCTCCCGGGCATAGCTGGGGCTGACGGTATTTATCCTGTCGGCAAAGACGCAGCCCGCCTTCAGGAAGTTTGCGCAGCCGTCCTGCTCCAGATACTCGCTGGTGTAATAGCTGCTGTCCACCTCCAGCAGGTCCTGGACAAAATCAAAGCTGTAGCGGCCCTGGAACTTGATATTGTGTATGGTGAGGAGATATTTTATCTTGTCCTGGACCCAGCCCCTGTACTGGGTATGGGCCAGCATGGGCATCATGGCCGTATGCCAGTCATTGCAGTGAATCACATCCACGCTGAAATCCAGGTTCGGTATCACGTCCAGCACGGCCCGGCAGAAAAAGGCATACTGCTCGCCTTCGGCATTGCCTCCCCTGTAGATAGCGTCCCCAAAATACTGCTCGTTATCTATGAGATAGATAGTAATGCCGTCCAGCTCCAGTTTCTCCAGGCCCACGTAAGCGTTGCGCCAGCCCATTCTGGAGTAGAAGTAGAACATATGCTCCACCTTGTCGGCGTACTTCTCCTTGATGCATCGGTGGTAGGGGGTGATGACCCTGGCGTCTATACCCAGCTTTTTCAGGACTTTGGGCAGGGTGCCCACCACGTCGGCCAGGCCGCCGGTCTTTGACAGGGGCGCGCACTCCGCCGAGGCCAGCAGCACATTGGGCATCTCCGTGCGGCCCCGCTCCCGGAGCATATCTTTAAATTCTTTTTTCATTGTCCATCCTCCTTTATATGGGAAACTCAGTGAAAACCGGTCCGGGGCAAAGGCTCAGCTCTTTCTTTTCTTTTTCCCCGCCTTCTGCGCAGCCGCAGCCTTGGGGGTCTTCTCTTCCTTTTTAGGTCTGAAGCTGTAGAAGAGGCAGGACATACCGGGCAGATTCACTTTTGCCGAATACTCCATGCCCAGGAAGGGCTCTTTCTTTGCGATAATGCGCCTCTTGCAGCTCTTGCCGCTGCCGCCGTAAACCTCGTCCTCGCTGCAAAGGAGCTTGTTCAGGCTGCCCTCACAGGGCAGGGCTATGACAAAATTCTCATAGTCCACGGGGGTGAAGTTGCACACGCAGACCACATAGTCGTCGTCCTGGGCTGAGGAGCGCATGAAGGCTATGGAGCTGCGCTCTTTATCGTCCACATTCAGCCAGGCAAAGCCGTCCCAGGAACGGTCAATGCGGTAAAGGGCGGGATGGTTTTTATAAATGTGGTTTAGCTGCCGGTAATACTGGCGCATGCCCTCGTGCTTGGGATAGTCCAGTAGCATCCAGTCCAGCTGCTGCTGCCAGTTCCACTCGATAAACTGGGCAAACTCCCCTCCCATAAAGCACAGCTTCTTACCCGGATGGGCAAACTGATAGCCGTAGAGGCTGCGGAGAGAGGCGAACTTCTGGTCATAGTCCCCGCTCATCTTGTTTACCATAGAGCCTTTGCCGTGGACCACCTCGTCATGGGAATAGGCCAGGACAAAGTTTTCTGAGAAGGCGTACATCATGGAGAAGGTGAGCCGGCTGTGATTAAAGCTGCGGAAGTATGGGTCCAGACACATATAGTCAATGGTGTCGTGCATGAAGCCCATGTCCCACTTGAAGGTAAAGCCCAGGCCGCCGTCCTCCACTTTTCCGGTTATCAAAGGGAAGGCTGTGGACTCCTCGGCTATGGTGATGGCGCCGGGGTAGTTTTGCAGCACTGTGGAGTTCATCTTCTGGAGAAAGGCCACAGCCTCCAGATTGATGTTGCCCCCGTCCTTATTGGGAGTGAAGTTGCTGCCCCGGCCGTAATCCAGGTACAGCATGGAGGACACGGCGTCCACTCTTATACCGTCCACATGGTACTCCTCAAAGAAGAGGCAGGCGGAGGAGATGAGGAAGCTCTGCACCTGATTGGAGCCATAGTCAAAGATAAGGGTGCCCCAGTCCGGGTGCTCGGCCATGCGCTGCTCCTTGCACTCGAAGAGGTTGGTGCCGTCGAAGCAGGCCAGGCCGTGCTCGTCCCTGGGGAAGTGGGCGGGCACCCAGTCGATAATAACGCCGATGCCGGCGGCATGGAGGCTGTCCACCATGCATTTGAAGTCGTCGGGGTTGCCGTAGCGGGATGTGGGGGCGTAATAGCCCGTCACCTGGTAGCCCCAGGAGCCGTCATAGGGGTATTCCGCCACAGGCATCAGCTCCACATGGGTAAAGCCCATATCCTTGCAGTAGGCGGCCAGGGCCTCTCCCAGCAGGCGGTACTGGGCCTTCTCATAGCCCAGGTCCTTCCAGGAACCCAGATGTACCTCGTATATGCTCATGGGCTGGCTGAGGGGATCTCTCTTTCCACGTCTTTTCATGTATGCCCCGTCAGTCCAGCGGTAGCTCCCGCCATTCCAGACTATTGAAGCGGTATCCTTTCCGTTTTGGGCGAAGGCGGCAAAGGGGTCGGACTTGAGCACCTGCCTGCCATTTGATTGGGTGACGCAGTACTTATACAGGGCGTCGTCGTGCAGGCCCTCCACAAAGCAGACCCACACGCCCCCTTCAATCAGCTCCATGGGGGTGGCCTCCCGGTCCCAGCCATTAAAATCACCCACCAGCGATACGGCCTTGGCGTTAGGCGCCCAAAGGATAAAGCGGTGAGCGTTCAGTTCCGGCACATAGTGGCAGCCGTAGCACAGCCATGCCTTCTGAGCCTTGCCGGTGTTGAAAAGGTATATATCCCCCTTGGGGATAAAGTCCAGATATTTTGCATCCATGCACATATCTCCCTTGTCCGAATATTTTTTCGCAATTATCTTTACAAATTCATTATACATACTTTCTCTGTCAATTCCAAGAGAAAACTTTACAGCTGTAACAAAATAGGCATTTTGCTATATACCAAGTATATAATACCGGCAAAAACTCCCACTAAACGAAAAAATCCCCCGGCTCTTTAAGGAGCCGGGGGATAATTTGCTTATATGGTCTCTGTCTTATTCCCGTTTTGGGAGCTTACTTGCTCTTCATCTTCTTCAGGCGAGGTACAACTGCAACCATTGCGCCGCCGGAGAGGATAAGCACTGTCGCCCACAGGGCCAGATTGCTTTCGTCGCCGGTCTGGGGGCTGGCGGAAGCCTGAGCCTTGGTGAGAATCTGGAAGGTGCAGGTGGGAGTGTCGCCGTAGATGGTCTGTACCTTCAGAGTGTAGGTGCTGCCTGCGGTGCGGGCATTCAGGAAGGCTGCGGTGAGGGTGATGGTCTTGCCGGAGGAGCTGAGAGTGTAGTAATCGTCAAAGTTGTTCACCAGCTCGGTGCCGCCAACCCACACACGGGAGATGGGGTCGGAGCAGACGAAGGACAAGGTTTTGCTGCTGCCGATAACATGCTTGTCGGTATCTACAGGCTTGAGGGTTGCGCCCACACGGAAGCTGCAGCTCACATAGCCGCTGGAGGTGAGAACTTCGATGGTGTGATTGCCGGTGGCAAGATTATCCATATAGCTGGAGGCCACGCCGAAGCTCTGCACACCGTTGTAGGTAAGCTTGTCGCCGCCTACCAGCTTGCCGTCTATGCGCACGTCATAGTAGCTGTAGTTGCTGCCTGCAACCAGCTTCAGATCGGGGATGACGGTGAAGTAATAGGTGCCGTTGCCGGAGAACCAGGTGCTCTCATAGGTGGGGTAGATATAAGCATCGCCGCTGGGGATATTGGTGCCGCTGCCCTGGATGACAAAGGTACCCATTTGGGTGGCTACTGTCATTCCTTTATCATTGATACCGCTGGCACGGTAGAGGGTGTAGCTGCCGTTGGCAAGGCCGTTGAGGAAGCTGTTGCTGAGAGTCAGCCTGTAGTTATAGCCGTTGGAGATGCCGCTGACGGAATACTGGCCGGAGCTCAGAGCGGTGATGTTTCCGTTGGCGGGCTTGTAGTAATAATTACCGTTGGTGGAAGCAATAGTGAAATCCACATAAACGCTGCCGCTGCTGTTGCGGGTATAGGGAGAGCCATAGAGAACGTAGCTGTCGCCGGGGGTAGTGCCGCCGCTGCTGCCCTTGAGCTGCACGGTATAGTAGCCGTTGGAGTCGGGGCCAACCACCTCATGGGTGTCGGGAACAGCCGACTTCAGTCGCTCCAGTTGATTGTCGGCTAATTTCCATTTGCCGCCGGTGACCCCGCGGTTAGTACTTAAATTGTTGGTGGTGGTAAAGTTCTCCACTGTGCCGCCGCTTACGGTCAATACGGCATTTGTGCCTGCAGTCAGGCTCTTCACAGTGCCGCTGGCCATATAGAGGCCCGCACCTTCGTTGAGCGTCAAGGCATTAACATCGCCGCCGTTGACGGTGAGCTTTGCGTTAGCGCCTGTGAGAGTAAAGTTTGCGCCTTCAAGGTCCACTCCGGTACCCAGATAAATCTTAGTTCCATTAAAAGTGCTGGGGCCGCTGTCCGCACTTTTCAGGAAAGAGCCGCCGTCGGTTCCGTAAACATTCAGGGTGCAGCCGCTGAAATTGCAGTTTTTAAGAATCAACCTGTTGCTGGCCAGATTAAGAGTATAAGTACCGCCGCTAGCAGTGAAACCTTCAAGTACAAAATCCTTGGCCTTGGAGATGTCAGGATTGAAGTCAATGGTAGCTCCGCCTGCAGCTGCAGCGGCTGTAAAGGCCTCGATTTCGGTCTTGTATTTAATGGTTCCGACCATGGCAACCCAATCGTCGGTGACATCAACGGTACCGTTCTGAATGATGCTTCCACTGCCAATACCTGCGTTGTTTATCAGTGTTGCACCGGACTCCACAACGATCCTTCCGGTTCCAGTAGTACTAACAGTGCCGTTGGTAAATGTCACAGTGCAACCAATAATGGAAATGTTAGTGCTGCCCAGTTCAAGTGTCTTGCCGCCCAGATCTATGGTCATATTTTGGGTAATGGTGACCTTATTGTCTGTCTCACCGTCAAGCTTGGTATTATCTTTGAGCAAGAGCGTGCCGTTTCCAGCATGCTCAACTCCCTTGCCCATGGTGCTGTAATCCTTACCGTTTACCTGCCAAACATTTCCTATGGCGGACATAGGCATAACGTCCATCAGGTTGGACTTGATTTCCTGGTCATCAATAATTATCTCAGGCTGGGTAGCAGGGGGGTCTTTACTATTGTTATTATCGCTGTTCCCGCTATTGTCGATAATAATATTGTCTTCATCGTTGCTGGGGATGCTAGCCTTCTTTTGAGCACCAGAGCCGTCGATAATTAAGTTATTGCCGTCGTCAATAATTATATCGTCGGCATAAGCAGAGCCGCCCATGAGGCTCAGGCACATGGCAACCAGAAGAAGCATGGATAAGATTTTACTTGCTGTTTTCATGTTGTCCGTCTCCTTATATTGCTATTTTTAAACACGAAATTAGTTTGCCTTCAATGGGTTTCCCCGCCCATCTCTGGTGTGAATATAATGTACCACGATGTTATGTAAAATGCAAGTACTTTTTTCATAATTTTGCTATAATTTTTTTCTGGTTTGTAACTACTCTGAATTTAAATATTAGCTATTTGTGACCTTATGTCAAGCAAATATATTATTTCTCGCTTTTTTGCGGCATTTCCGTCACATTTTCCTCAATCCCCTTCAGGTAATCTTAATAATTCTTAATATTCTTTTGTAACTCTTTGTTGCATTTTCCCATCGTCACCTATATGACGCCCTAAGCTATGACTTTGTTCCCACGGCTGATAAAATTTTTTTCAGGAAAAACCGGCGTTCCATGTCCCCAGGGCCCGGAGCGCCGGCTTTTCGGCTTCTCACGAGCCTTTTCCGTTTCTATTATACCATCTATATATTATAATGTATATAGTTCAATTATCACTTCCGTCGGTTTTTTTGCCCTGCGGCGCAGGGATTATAGGCAAAAGCGCAGGCAGATATAATAATCCTCAGAGCTTTTTACAGTTTGAGGAGCCGCATCTCTGCGGCTCCTCTCAATGTTATGTTTATTGTGTGTTACTGTCCGACTCTGCCGGAAGATCTCATCTGCGCTTATTCTTCTTGGCTTTCACCACGTACAGGGCCACGCCTCCCATACCGATCACGCAGACGGCTATCATGCCTATCCACAGGCCCATGTTGGCGCTGTCCCCGGTTTTGGGGGTAGTCCAGGGTTTGTTGCTGTTATAAGTAGGAGTCTGGTTATTCAGAATGGTTCTGGCCTTCACGGTGAAGCTGGTCTGGGCCGTGCCGCCGGCAGACTCTATGGCCAGGGTATGGGTACCCACTCCCAACTGTTCCAGGCAAGACTGCGTCAGCGTAACAATGGTGCTGCCCTCGGTCACGGTGTAGTATATCTCGTTAAGCTTAAAGCCGTTGAGATATACGTACATGAACTCGCTCACAGGGGCATCGGAAGTGAAGCTCAGGCCGTTGCTGCTGCCCTGACGCCACACCGCATTTGCTCCGGAAATGATCTTGGGCTGGGCCAGCTGTGCAATCTTTATGTCCTTGGAATTGCATATGCTGCAGCTGCGCTCCCAGTAGTTGGGGGATTTGAACACCCAGTCGCTCCAGTTGTGGCTGCACTGGGTATCGGTCTTGACGGGAATGGTCTTGGTCTCCTTATAGCCGCAGCCGCACTGGTGCTCCATCAGTCCCTCGGTGGTAGCGGTGGCCTCCCTCACCGTCCTCCATGCGCCGAAGCTATGGGCTGCATAGCCGTACTTGTCGGCGTTGCTGCTTACACTACAGCCGGAGGCTGTGCACTCGTGCCAGTGGTTGGTGTTGTTATAGGTCCAGGCGCTGCTCCACTTGTGCTCATGCTGGGAGCTGGGCAGTATGGGTATCTGCTCCTGTTTCACGCGGCCGCAGACCGTGCATTTATACTCTATGGTGCCGGCAGAGGTGGTAGTGGCCGCCTTGGTGACAGTGCCTTTGCTGTCATAGTAGTGTTGCTCAAGTCCGCTCTTTTCTGAGCAGTTGGGATCGGCGCAGGCATGCCAATGGAACTGTTCGTTTGTGGTCCAATCATTACTCCAGCTGTGCTTGTGCTCCAGCATGGGGATTTCCTGAGTCTTTTTTGCCCCGCACTTTATGCAGGTATAGGTCATTATGCCCTTTGAGGTAGTGGTTGGCGGTGTGGTCTCTTCTCCGTCGTCCCAGATATGATCCTCGGTCTGTGCCTCCCCGCATTCCACTTCAGTGCAGTTTCTTATATGGCTCGTTTCATCCGCATACTTCCACTGGTCTGGCCAGATGTGCTGATGCTCCGTGGGCTGGGGTTCCTGGATTTTTATATAGCCGCAGTCTTTGCAGACGCCGCTGTTGTCAAACTCATGGGGCTTAGTCTCCGTGGCCGTGCAGCCTTCATGGGTGCAGGTCCCGACATGGTTTTCTGAGTCCAGAGGCTCCCAATTGCCGAAGCTATGCTCGTGGGGCTCCTGCTTTACATAGCCGCAGTCTTTGCAGACGCCGCTGTTGTCAAACTCATGGGGCTCGGTATCCGTGGCCGTGCAGCCTTCATGGGGGCAGGTCCCGACATGATTTTCTGAGTCCACGGGCTCCCAATTGCCGAAGCTATGCTCGTGGGACTCCTGCTTTACATAGCCGCAGTCTTTGCAGACGCCGCTGTCGTTAAACTCATGGGGCTCGGTATCCGTGGCCGTGCAGCCTTCATGGGTGCAGGTCCCGACATGGTTTTCAGAGTCCAGGGGCTCCCAATTGCCGAAGCTATGCTCGTGGGAGATCGGCAGAGCGTCGTGTAGGGAAAGGGTGTAGCTGTCGGTG
>CALXGF010000113.1 GCA_944387735.1 uncultured Oscillospiraceae bacterium | reverse complement strand
GGTATTGGAGATACGGTGATATGAAAAAAGAAAACCTAGCCATAATTGAAATGCTCATCTGCGCCACCCTGTGGAGCATAGCCGGTATATTTATGAAGCTGCTGCCCTGGAACGGCTTTGCCGTGGCTGGCCTGAGGAGCCTTATCGCCGGACTGACCATTGCCGCCTATATCCTGATAAAAGGCATGCGCATCATAATAAATCGCCGCACCCTTATAACCGGAGTGTTCACGGCCTGCGTGTATACCTGCTTTGCCGTGGCCAACAAACTGACCACTGCCGCCAATGCTATCGTGCTGCAATTTACCTCGCCGGTGTTCATAGTCATCTTTTCCGCCCTTATATTGAAAAAACGCATACGCCGCAGCGACGCTCTGGTGGTGAGCTTCACTCTCATAGGCATAGCCCTGTTTTTCTTCGACCAGCTCCGGCCAGGCTATATCCTGGGCAACTTTGTGGCTATTGCCGCAGGCATGTTCATGGCGGGTATGTTTATGGCCGTGGGAGAGCTGGAGGGGGAGCAGCGATTTTCCGGCATCCTCATAGGCCAGAGCCTCACCTTCCTGGTGGGCCTGCCCTTTGTCATAGCCACAAGGCCGGAATTTACGGTGATATCTACCCTCTCAATTCTTATTTTGGGCGTGTTCCAGCTGGGCATATCTTATGTCCTGTATGTGGAGTCATCCAAATATTGCCCGCCCCTGGCCTGCAGCCTGCTGGGAGCTGCCGAGCCCCTGCTGAACCCCGTGTGGGTGCTGATATTCGACGGGGAGCGGCCCGGCATCTTTGCCCTGATAGGCGGGGTCATAGTGGTGGTTTCCATCACAATCTGGTGTGTCTTCGGCCAGGAGAAGGCTTCGGGAGATACAGGGGCGGCTGTAGGGGAGCTAAGTTTACATAATTGAGAAGAGGTTAACATAATGCTGGATACCCTGAGAGAAAAAGCCAATAATCTGCCCCTGCTCCCCGGCGTGTATATCATGCTGGACGACAAGAGCCAGGTCATATATGTGGGTAAGGCCAAGAAGCTTAAAAACAGGGTCAGCAGCTATTTCCACGGAGAGCATCTGCCCAAGGTCCAGGCCATGGTTGATAAGGTGGCGGATTTCAACGTCATTGTGGCGGGCAGCGAGTTTGAGGCCCTGGTGCTGGAAAACTCCCTGATAAAGCGCCATAAGCCCCGCTATAATATATTGCTGAAAGACGACAAGGGATACCCTTTTATCCGCATGGACCTGCGGGAGGAGTATCCCAGCATGAGCCTGTCCAATAAGGCGTTGAAGGACGGGGCCAGATACTTTGGGCCTTTTGGGGGCCGCAGCCAGAGCCGGAACGTGATAAGCACCATCAGCAAGGCCCTGCTGCTGCCGGACTGTTCCAGGAAGTTTCCCAGGGACATTGGCAAGGAGCGGCCCTGCCTGAACTACCACATGGGCTCCTGCCTGGGCTGGTGCCTGAAAGACAGCGACGGCGAGGACTATCGCCGCCGGGCCGTCCAGGCCGCCCAGATATTGGAGGGCAAGGGCGGAGAGCTCATGGAGGAACTGCGGACACAGATGGAGCAGGCGGCGGAGGAGCTGCGCTTTGAAAAGGCGGCGGAGCTGAGGGACCGGCTGAGGGCTGTGGAGAACTTGTCCAACCGTCAGCGGGTCATAGCCACCGCCTTTGCAGATACCGACGCTATAGGCTTCTGCCGGGGCGCCAAGAGCTGCTTTACCGTGCTGCACTTTGTAAACGGGGATTTGGCGGGCAAGGATACGGAGATGATGGAGGAGCCTCTGGAGGAGGACGGCGAGGCCATATCCGACCTGGTGCGCCAGTACTATACAGCCCATCGGGGAGGCTGGCCAAAGTCCATCCTGCTGCCCTGCAAGATAGAGGACCGGGAAGACCTGGAGGAGCTGCTGAGCCAGTGCTCCGGACGGAGGATATATATAGAAACGCCCCAGCGGGGGGAGCGTATGCGCCTTATAGAGAGCGCCGCCCTCAACGCCAGGGAGGAGATACAGCGGCGCACCACCGCCGCCCAGCGCCGGTCCAAGACTCTGGAGTGGCTGCAAAAGACTCTGGAGCTGGAGAATTTTCCGGAGCGGATAGAGGCTTTTGACATCTCCAACCTGGGCTCCACGGGCATTGTGGCGGCGATGACCGTCCATGTGGAGGGAAAGCCGTTGAAAAAGGCATACAGGAAATTTCGTATAAGAGACCTGGAGATGCAGGACGACTATGCCAGCATGTATCAGGCGGTGTACCGCAGGTTTAAGCACTACCTTGATGGGGACGAGCGCTTTGCCCCTCTGCCGGACCTGCTGCTTATCGACGGCGGGGATACCCATGCCGCCGTGGCGGTGCAGGCCCAGCGGGACCTGGGGCTTTTCGTGCCCACCTTCGGCATGGTGAAGGACGACCGGCACCGCACCAGGGCCCTCATAAGCCCGGAGGGGCAGGAGATAGGCATCAGCCAGAACCAGGCGGTGTTCGCCCTGATAGGAGGCATCCAGGAGGAGACCCACCGCTTTGCCATAGAGTACCAGCGCTCATTGAGAAACGAGAGCTACGGCTCCACTCTGGACAAGATACCGGGAGTGGGGGCCAAACGGAGAAACGAGCTGATAAAATATTTCAAATCGGTGAAGGCTATAAGGGAAGCCGATTTGGAGCAGCTGAGGCTGGTGGTCCCGAAGAACACTGCCCAGGCCATATACGATTACTTCCACAGCGGGGAGGAGACAGATAAATGAGAGTTATAAGCGGCCTTGCCAGAGGGAGAAAGCTTAAGACCCCGGAGAACTATGACATTCGCCCCACTACTGACAACGTAAAGGAGTCTCTGTTCAATATCATCCAGTTTGACATAGAGGGCCGCCGGGTGCTGGACCTCTTCGCCGGCACCGGCCAGCTGGGCATAGAGTGCCTGAGCCGGGGGGCCGGGAGCGCCGTTTTCACCGACGAGAGCCGGGAGGCGGTGAAGATAGTCCGGGAAAACCTTAAAAACTGCGGCTTTACCGCCACGGTACTGCAACAGGACGCTATAAGTTTTTTAAGGAGCTGCGGAAGCTTCGACCTTATATTCGTGGACCCGCCCTATGATTCCCAACTCTACCAAACTGTGCTGGAAACCATCAATTCCGTTGACATATTGTCGGATGGTGGTATAATAGTCTGCGAATCACGCAGAGAAAATACTCTCCCGGAAATGCGCCCGCCCTACAGAAAGCGTAAGGAATATAACTACGGCCGGGTCAAGCTCACTCTGTATATTAAGGAGAAAAACTGATGTCGATTGCTATCTGTCCCGGCAGCTTTGATCCCATAACCCTGGGCCATTTGAATATAATCCGCCGTACCAGCCGCATATTTGACCGGGTGGTGGTGTGCGTGATGTATAATTCCAGCAAGACCTCCCCCATGTTCAGCGTAGAGGAGAGACTGGATATGGTGAAAAGAGTGGTTTCAAAGTATCCCAATGTAACAGTGGACAGCTCCGACGGCTTGCTGGCCGAGTATGCAAGGCAATTTGAGGGGGCCGTAGTGGTAAAAGGCCTTAGAGCCGCCTCGGACTTTGAATACGAGTTTCAGATGAACCTTATCAATAAAAAGATTAACCCGGAGATGGAGACAATGTTCCTCACCTCCAGCGGGAAATACACTTTCCTCAGCTCCTCGGTGGTACGGGAGATGGCCAGATATGGCGGGGACCTTAAGGGCCTGGTGCCGGATGAGATCATTGAGGATATAAGAGAGAAAGCCAAGCAATGGAGGGTGCATTGAAATGGATGGCAACAGAGATGTTCTTGAGCTGCTGGATATGCTGTACGCTATGGTGACCGACGCCTGGGGAGTGCCGCTGGGTAACGACAAGTGCATAATCGAGCGGGAAAAAGCAGTTGAGCTTATAAACGACATCAAGGCCAGTCTGCCCAGCTCCGTAGCGGAGGCACAGCGCCTTGTGTCCGCCAGGGACGAATTTATCGGCAATGCCAAGCGTGAGGCCGAGGCCCTTCGGAAAAACGCCGAGGAGCAGGCCAGGATGATGGTTGAGGAGCAGGAAATAGTCCGGGTGGCCAAGGCCAAGAGCAGCGAGATGCTTACTTCCGCCGAGACCAAGAGCAAGGAGCTGCGCCGGGTAGCCAGCCAGTATGTGGACGATATAATACGTCAGACGGTGGAAAACCTCAACAGCGCCCTCAATACCGTTCAGATGGCCCAGTCCTCTTTCAGAAGCCTTGGAGGCGTGAAGGAAAAGAGCGCAGCACAGCCCCAGCAGGCTCAGCCTCAGCCCCAGGATAATAATGCCAGACCCAGCAACGGAAAGATAATTATCGAGCAGCGCAGAAACGATGAATGATAGCCTTTGAACTACATATTGGATAAGAAGTTCCCGCGCCGGACACTATATTGTGTTCGGCGTTTTTTTGCACATTTTAGAAGAAATGACGCAAGAAAAAGTCAAAATTTAACAAAAAGTTTCACTTGATTTTTCTATTTGTCACCCCTATAATGTAAATACAAAGTGGATGAAAGTGGGGAGAAATGGTGTTGATTCCCACAAAGGGGAGGCGAAATACATGACAGGTGAATATCAACATTCCCTTGACAGCAAGGGCCGTCTGTTCATCCCGGCAAAGCTCAGGGACGAGCTGGGGGAGGTGTTTTATATCACCCTGTCTATGGACCGCTGCCTCTGCGCCTACAGCAGTGAAAACTGGCAGGCTTTCTCTGAAAAGGTCAACGCCATGCCCTATGTGAAGCAGAGAAAAATGCGGCCCCTCTTTGCCCACGCCGCCCGCTGCGAGCTGGACAGCCAGGGCCGGGCTCTGATACCCCAGAACCTGCGGGACTATGCCGGACTCACCAAGGCGGTGACGGTGGTGGGCTGCAATAACCATGCGGAGCTCTGGGACAGCGACAGCTGGAGCCGGATATATGAGATGGAGACCACCCCGGAGAACATTGCCGCCGTTATGGAGGAACTGGAATTTTGAGCTATGAAGCCAGACATTTCTCCGTGCTGCTGAAAGAGTGCATAGAGAATCTGAATATCAGGCCGGACGGTATATACCTGGACGGCACTTTGGGCCTGGGGGGCCACTCCTATGAGATAGCCTCCCGGCTTACCACCGGCCGCCTTGTAGGCATAGACAGGGACGAGACCGCAATCCAGCGGGCGGGGAAGCGTCTTGCCCCCTTTGGGGATAAGGTGACTTTGGTACACGGAAATTTTTCCGATGCCGCCGCAATACTGGACAGCCTGGGCATATCGGGTGCGGACGGTATGCTCTTTGACCTTGGCGTATCCTCGCCTCAGCTGGACGAAGTACAGCGGGGCTTTTCTTATATGGCGGACGCCCCTTTGGACATGCGCATGGATGGGAGAGACAGCCTCAGCGCCTATGAGGTGGTGAACCTATGGGATGAAAACCGGCTCAGCCGTATCCTCTGGGACTACGGGGAGGAGCGCTACGCCCGGCGTATAAGTCGGGCCATAGCGGAGCGCCGGGAGAAAAAACCAATAGAGAGCACCCTTGAACTGGTGGATATAATAAAAGGCGCCATGCCCGCCCCGGCTCTCAGAGAAAAGCAGCACCCGGCGAAGCGCAGCTTCCAGGCTATACGCATTGCCGTAAACGATGAGCTGGGGGCTATAGCCGCTATGATGGAGACGGCTCCGGACAAGTTGAACAAGGGCGGGAGGCTCTGCGTTATCAGCTTCCATTCCCTGGAGGACAGGATAGTCAAGTCCGGTATTGCTGCCAGAGAAAACGGCTGCACCTGCCCCAGAGAGGCGCCTATATGTACCTGTGGCTTTGTACAGACTTTGAAGAGCGTGTACAGAAAGCCCATCCTGCCCAGCCCTGAGGAGCTGGAGACCAATCCCCGCTCCCGCAGTGCAAAGCTCCGTGTGGCGGAAAGGGTGTAGCATGGGAAGCAGACTGAGCAGAATACTATTCAGAATCATATGCATAGGCTTTTCCCTGCTGCTCTTGGTGGGGACCTTGATGGGCTCCATTGAACTGGCAGCCATGAACGAAGAGCTGACAGCTCTTGAGCAGGAGCTTAGCGAACTTAAAAACGATAAGCGTATTCTCCAGGCCCGGTATGAGTCCAGCCTTAGCTTGGAAGAGCTGGAGCGATATGCCAAAGAGGAACTGGGCATGCAGACCCTGAAGCCCAGCCAGATATTTTATATTGACTTGGGATAAAAGTCATGAGCCGCCGGAGGCTGAATATATTTAAAGTATATTCCGTCAAGGGGGCGATGCCGTGTCAGCGGATACCAGATCCGGTAAGCTTAAGCCCGGACCCAGCAGACAGATGCTCCGCCGCAGTCTGTTTTTGATGGCAGTATGCGGTATAGGGGCATTTGTCATATTACTGGGACGCTTGTATAAGCTCCAGATAATAGACCATGAAAAGTATGAGAGCATGGCTATAGAGCAGCAGCTGCGCTCTGTGCCAAGCTCCGCCATGCGGGGGGTCATATACGATACCAATATGAATACCCTGGCGGTAAGCGCCTCGGTGGATAATGTGTACCTAAGCCCGGCAGAAATAGAGATGTACGGAGAGGACCGGGAACTCATTGCCAGGGGGCTTTCCGAGATACTGGATATGAGCTACGAGGAGATATATGAAAAGTCCGGTCAAAAGGGCAGCTGGTATGTCACCGTGGCCAGGAAGCTGGAGCAGGACAAGGCAGACGAGGTAAGGGCCTTCAAGACGGAGAACAATCTACGGGGAGTGCGCCTGGAGACGGATACCAAGAGATATTACCCCAACTCCTCTCTGGCCTGCCATTTGATAGGCTTCGTGGGCACGGACAACTACGGCCTGGAGGGCATAGAGGCCCAGTATAACGAGGCTCTCTCCGGTAGCCCCGGCAGGACCGTCAGGGCCACCAACGCTCTGGGCACGGAGCTGCTATTCTCCCAGTTTGAGGAATACTATCCCGGCGAGGACGGCTATGACCTGGTGACTACCATAGACGCCAGCATCCAGTACTATGTGGAAAAGCATCTGAGGCAGGCGGTGGAGGACTACGACATTCAAAACGGGGCCGGAGCCATAGCTATGGACGTGAACACCGGGGAGATACTGGCCATGGCCTCCCTGGGAAACTATGATTTGAACGACTTTCTGGCAGTGAGCGATGAGGACATGGAGCTTATAAACGCCGCCTCCGACGAGGAGGAGAAGGCCAGGCTTTTAAGCGAGGCCCAGACCCGCCAATGGCGGAACAAGGCCCTGTCCGACACCTATGAGCCCGGCTCAACCTTTAAGATAATTACTCTGGCCATGGCCCTGGAGGATGGAGCCGTGAGCCTGGAGGACAGCTTCTACTGCCCCGGCAGCGTAAATGTCATAGGGCGAACCAGCCCCATACGCTGCTGGAAGACCCAGGGCCACGGCAGCCAGACTCTCACCCAGGCCGCCCAGCACTCCTGCAACGTGGCTTTTGTGAACATCGGCCAGAGAGTGGGGGCGGAGCGATTCTATGACTACTGCGAGGCTTTCGGTTTTTTGAACATGACCGGCAACGACGACGAGAACCTCACCGCCAAGACGGGCATAGACCTGGCGGGAGAGAGCGGCAGCATATGGTGGAGCAAAAACACCTTCTGCTCGGAGAAAAATCTCTCCCAGCTGGCGGCGGCCTCCTTTGGCCAGACCTTCACCATAACGCCCTTGCAGCTCATTACCGCAGTCAGCGCCTGCGTAAACGGGGGGAATCTCATGCAGCCCTATGTGGTGCGCCAGATGCTCAACCCTGACGGCAGCGTGGCCTATGAGCGCAGCCCCAAGGCGGTGCGCCAGGTAATAAGCGAGAGCACCAGCAAGCAGGTCCGGCAGATACTGGAGCAGGTGGTGGGAGATCCAAACGAGGGCACCGGCCGCAACGCCGCCGTGGCGGGCTACCGCATAGGCGGCAAGACCGGCACCAGCGAAAAGGTGAGCCTGGAGGCCCAGACCGGACAGAAGGAGTATATAGTCTCCTTCATAGGCTTCGCCCCGGCGGACGACCCGAAAATCGCCCTGCTGGTGTTTCTGGACACCCCCTCAAACAAGTCCGGTATCTATGTCAGCGGCGGGCAGATGGCCGCCCCGGTGGTGGGCAACATGTTTGCCGACATCCTGCCCTATATGGGCATAGAGCCGGAAAAGGAGGAAGATGAAAGCGGAGACGTATCGGCCCCCATGCTGCTGGAGCTGGGCCTTGATGAAGCGGCGGATGTTCTGGGCAGTATGGGACTGGATTACAGGACCATAGGCCAGGGGGACGTCGTCACAGGCCAGCTGCCCTTGTCCGGGGAGAGCATAGCCAAGGGCAGCCAGGTGATACTGTATCTGGGAGGCGCCCAGGTCTCTCCCAATATGGAGACGATACCTAACCTGGCGGGACTCAGCTATGAGAGCGCCAGGGACCTGCTTTCGGGCCTGGGGCTGTTCATCAGCACCCGCAGCCAGGTGAGCTCTTCCGCCCAGCAGGTGGTGGGCAGCCAGAGCCTTGCGGCAGGCACCAAGGCCGACCACGGCTGCGTGGTGGAGGTCACACTCATAGACGAAAATGAGTCCCTGCTGGGCAAGTATTGACCGAGAGGGACTTCTGGTATAAAATGTCATGGCATGGCCCGGAGGTGAAAACCTCCGGAGGAAAACGGAGAATAACATGAAACTCGGAGAAATACTGAAAGACATAGATATCGGCAAGTTCACTGCCGATATGGATATTGATATAAGCGGGATAAGCTACGACTCCCGGCACACAAAGCCGGGCGACCTGTTTGTGGCGGTGAAGGGCCTGACTGTGGACGGACACAAGTTCATCCCTGCGGCGGTGGAAAAAGGGGCCGCCGCCGTACTGTGCCAGGATGAGCCGGAGGAGGGTATACCCTGGGTACAGACTCCGGATTGCCGCTACGGTCTGGCTATATGCAGCCGGAACTTTTTCGGCGACCCCGCCTCCTCCATGAAGCTTATAGGCTTTACCGGCACCAGCGGAAAGACCAGCTCCACCATATTGCTCAAGCACTTGCTGGAGGATGAGCTGGGGGCCAAGGTGGGCCTTATAGGTACCAACGGGAATATGATAGGTCAGGAGCTTATCCACACCGAGTACACCACTCCGGAGAGCTACGAGCTGCAGAAGCTGTTTCACGCCATGAAGGAGGCGGGCTGCACCCATGTGGTGATGGAGGTCTCCTCCCACTCCCTGGCTCTGGAGCGGGTGGCGGGGCTGAAATTCCATGTGGCGGTGTTTACCAATCTCAGCCAGGACCACCTGGACCTCCACGGGACTATGGAGGAATATGCCGCCGCAAAGAAGAAGCTCTTTTCTCAGTGCGACGCCGCCTGTATAAATATAGATGACAAATGGGCGGACTTTATGGCCCAGGGCCTGAGCTGCCCGGTGACCAGCTACTCGGCGGAGCGAAACGACGCCGATATAATCGCAAAGGACATACGCCTCTCCGCCAACGGCGTGCGCTTTGCCGCAGTCCATGGAGGGGAGATAGCCCGGGGGAGGCTGAATATCCCCGGCATGGTCTCGGTACATAACGCCCTGGGTGTCATTGCCGCGGCAAGCTGTCTGGGAATAAGCCTGGACAAATGCGCCGCCGCCCTGGCCACGGCCAAGGGGGTGAAGGGCCGCATGGAGCCTCTGCCCACCGACGGGGATTACTCCATAATAATCGACTATTCCCATAAGCCCGACGCCCTGGAAAACGTGCTGAAGACCCTGCGGCCCCTCACCCGGGGAAAGCTCATCGCCGTCTTCGGCTGCGGCGG
>CALXGF010000112.1 GCA_944387735.1 uncultured Oscillospiraceae bacterium | reverse complement strand
TGGGCTTCATAGCCTTTTCCATAGGCAATGAATTTCGCCTGTCCCAGCTCAGGGAGACCGGGCGTCAAGCTTTTATAGTGGGCGTTTTGCAGGCGGTGACGGCGACGCTGCTGGTGGATGCCGCACTGCTGCTGTTCCACCTGGCCATGCCCCAGGCTCTGAGCGTCCCGGCGGCCATCACTCTGGGGGCCATAGCCGCCGCCACGGCTCCTGCCGCCACCTTAATGGTGGTGCGCCAGTACAAGGCCAAAGGTCCTCTCACGGACCTGCTGCTGCCCATAGTAGCTTTGGACGACGCAGTGGGCCTGGTGCTCTTTGCCGTGTCCTTCGGCATAGCCAAGGCCCTTGGCTCCGGGGAAGTGGACGTATATACCATAGTTGCAAACCCCATCATAGAGATAATGGCCTCCCTTTTGCTGGGGGCTCTGGCGGGGCTTGCTCTGACCCACATTGAAAAGTTCTTCCACTCCAACACCAACCGTCTGGCCATGACCATAGGCTTTGTGTTTCTGACTGTGGCCCTGTCCATGCTGAGCATCCCCATAGGTCCTGTAACTCTGAGCTTTTCCTCCCTGCTGGTGTGCATGATGCTGGGCAGCGTGTTCTGCAATCTCTGCCCTCTTTCAGGGGAGATAATGGACAATGCCGACCGCTGGACGGCGCCGCTGCTGGTGCTGTTCTTCGTGATATCGGGGGCGGAGCTGGAGCTGGGGGTTTTCCGGCAGCTGAGCAGCGTAGTGATAGGCGTAATATATATTTTCTCCCGCTCTCTGGGCAAGTATTTGGGAGCCAGGGGCTCGGCCCGGTTTGCCGGCTGCGGGGAGAAGGTAGTGAAATACCTGGGCGTGACCCTGCTGCCCCAGGCGGGGGTGGCGCTGGGCATGTGCGTTACTGCCTCCTCCCTGCCGGGAGACGGCGCGCTTATCCGGAACATCGTCCTTTTTGCTGTACTGGTGTATGAACTGGTAGGTCCCTCAATGACCAAGTGGGCGCTGACCAAGGCCGGGGATATACGGCCCAAGAGCCGCGAGGTGTTGGAGCGCCGGGAGCGGAAGCTGGCCGCCGCAGCCGCCGGGAAGAAGTGAGCCGGGCCTTGTAAATGGCATAAAATACCATGTAGAAATTTTCACTAGGTTTTTGGATAAATCACCAAGATTTTAAAAAATGGGGACGTAGCACTTGAAATCCCCGACGGTATGAAGTAGAATATCCCTCGGTGCCGGGCTGCGGCTGTACGCAGCCCGACACTATATTTTGTGGTCAAAACGGTTACAGCCCTGTCTTTCTTTCTAGATATAGTGAATCCCTATTGACAAGGAGCCCATATGGTGGTAATGTAATTGAGCACGAAAAAGAGAGGTATGCCTATGCTTATATCAGGACTTCAAAAACTCACATTGCTGGACTATCCAGGTCGGGTGGCCTGTACGGTGTTTACCGGGGGCTGCAATTTCCGCTGTCCCTTCTGCCATAATGCGTCTCTGGTGCTGCCGGAGCAGCTGGCGCAGGACACCGATGAAGAGGCGGTGCTGAGCTTTTTGAAAAAGCGTACAGGCGTTTTGGACGGGGTGGCCGTCACCGGGGGCGAGCCTCTGCTCCATAAGGACATAGGCGCCTTTCTCGCCAAGGTGAAGGCTCTGGGCTACAGCGTTAAGCTGGATACCAACGGCTCCTTCCCGGAGCTGCTTGCGGAGCTGGTGAAGGAGGGCCTGGTGGACCGGGTAGCCATGGACATCAAGAACTCCCCGGAACTTTACGCCCATACAGCGGGCCTGGATAAGCTGGATATGGCTCCGATAGAGAAGTCCAAGGATTTCCTGCTCTCCGGAGCAGTGGACTATGAATTCCGCACCACGGTGGTGAAGGGACTGCACAGCCTGGAGAGCCTGCGGGAGGCGGCTCAGTGGATAAAGGGAGCCAGGGAGTATTATCTCCAGCAGTTCAAGGACTCCGGCAATGTGCTGGATATAGAGGGCCTGGACGCCTTCAACGAAAAGGAAATGCACGCTCTGGCCGATGGGCTGAGGGACCTGGTGCCCTCGGTCCAGGTCAGGGGAGTATGATAAGATACAGAGAGACAGAAGGAGGATATGGATATGTATCAGGTAGTAAAGCGGGACGGCAAGGTCGTTGACTTCGATATACAGAAGATAGCCGCCGCCATCAAGAAGGCTTTTGAAGCCACCAAAACAGATTATAACGACGATATAATAGATTTTCTGGCCCTGAAGGTCTCCGCCGACTTCCTGCCCAAGATAAAGGAGGGCAAGGTTGCCGTGGAGGATATACAGGACAGCGTGGAGGCTGTGCTCTCCAGGGGCGGCTATGAGGCCGTGGCTAAGGCTTATATCCTCTACCGCAAGCAGCGGGAGAAACTGCGCAATGCCAAGTCCTCCTACCTGGACTACAAGGAGACTGTGGACAAGTATCTGAATATAGAGGACTGGCGTGTGAAGGAGAACTCCACCGTCACCTACTCTGTGGGCGGCCTCATCCTCTCCAACTCAGGAGCCATCACCGCCAATTACTGGCTCAGCGAGGTCTATGACCAGGAGATAGCCGACGCTCACCGCAACT
>CALXGF010000111.1 GCA_944387735.1 uncultured Oscillospiraceae bacterium | reverse complement strand
TCCGGCTCATCTCCACCACCGACGTGCTCATCGAGGCCTCAGTGGGCGGCAGCTTTGACAGAGCCGGCCTCTCCGACGAAGTCCTGTGGCAGGCAAACCCCGGCCTTATAATCGCCCACATCTCCGGATTCGGCCAGACCGGCAGCCCGGAATATGTAAAGCGGGCCTCCTATGACCCTATTGCCCAGGCTTTCGGCTGCGTGATGCGTATGAACGGAGTGGAGGGCCTGCCCTCCATGCCGGCCATGCCCTTCCCCGGAGACTACTCCGCCGCCTTCTATGCCTTCGGCATGAGCCTTGCAGCCCTCTATAAGCGGCAGCAGACCGGCAAGGGCGAGAGCATTGACATCGCCCAGTATGAGCTGATGATGCGCCTGCAGGCGAATTATCCCACGGACTATCTGCGCTACGGCCTGGACTATGTGAAGGAAGGCCCCCACAGCCTTATCTGCGCCGGCTACGGCACCTACAAATGCGCCGACGGCAACGAGATATACACCCTCTTCCTTGGCGCAGGGGCCGTGGAGCGGGGCCTGGGCGTGCTAGGGCTGGAGTACGGCAGCGAGGACTTTCCCGCCGGCTCTACGCTGGTGCCCATAAACACTCCCGCCGGAGACAAGCTGGAGGCGGCCCTTGAACGCTATGTTTCCAGCCATACCGCCCAGGAAGTGGAGGCGGCTTTCTGCGCTGCCAGGGTGCCCTGCTCCAGACTTATGGACTATGAGCAGGCCAAAGTCAACCCCCAGTATATGGCCCGGGAAGTCTTCACCACCTGGACCGCTGCCGACGGGAAGACCCTTATCCCGGGCGTGAACGTCATGCCCAAGCTGGCCAATTATCCCGGCAAGGTGTGGCGCGGCGCCCCCAACGTGGGTATGGACAACGAGGACATTCTAAGCGAGCTTGGCTACTCCCAGCAGGAGATAGACGATATGTACAAGCAGGGGCTCCTTGACCGCAAGGAGTACTTTGAACCTTGAATAAATATTTTTTTAAAAGGAGACAAGAGTATGAAACACAGTGAAATGCCGGTATTCGGCAATATGCAGGGAGTGCGTGTGCTTGGCACCGGCACCAGCATTGCCGGTCCCGTAGCTTGCAGCCTCTTTGCCGAGCAGGGAGCCGACGTCATTCAGATTGAGAGCACCAAGGCCAAAGACATGGTCCGCTCCATCGGCGATATCTGGTCCGCCGAGCACCGCAATAACCGCACCATAGCTCTGAATATCCGCTCTCAGGAGGGCGAGGACGTCCTGAGACGCCTGCTGAAGGAGACAGATATTCTCATAGAGGGCTCCAAGGGCGGCACTTGGGACAGATGGGGCCTCAGCGACGAGGTCCTCTGGGAGATCAAGCCCGACCTGGTAATCGTACATATATCCGGCTACGGCCAGACCGGAGATCCCGAGTATGTGAACCGCGGCTCCTATGACCCCATTGGCCAGGCATTTTCCGGCTTCATGGTGGTTCAGGGCGAGCCTGCACCTCGGCCCCCCGTACCTGTAAAGCCCTATACCTGCGACTATATAACCGCAGTTTTCGCCTCCTGGTCCGCCGCCGTGGCTCTGTTCAGAGCCCGCCAGACCGGCAAGGGCGAGAGCGTGGACGTGGCTCAGTACGAGGTCATGGTCCGCATCCAGGCCGACTACCTCACCAACGGCCTTAACTACGGTATCCAGGCTCCCCGTATGGGCATTTACGGCAACTCTGTTTGCGCCCTGCCCAACGTGCAGATCTGCGGCGACGGCAACTATGTTATGACCGCTATTGGCGGCGTGTCCAACTTCGTGAAGCTGGAGAAGCTGCTGGGTCTGGAAGGCGACCCCGACTTTGCCGAGCCCCATGCCGTCATCAACAAGAGCGACGGTCCCAGGGCCGAGAAGATAGTGGAGGCTATGAACAAGTACTGCATGGCCCGTACTGCCGAGCAGGTCAACGACGAGTTTAACGCCCTGAAGCTGCCCTGCAGCGTCATCATGACCTATGAGATGATGAAGAAGAACTCCCATTACCTGGCCAGAGGCACCTTCACCACCTGGCATGACGACAACAAGGACAAAGACCTTATGGGCGTCAACTGCATCCCCTTCTTCAAAAACAACCCCAGTCAGATATTCCGCGGCGGCCCTGTCTACGGCGCCGACAATGAGGATATACTTGGCGAGCTGGGCTACAGTGAGGCAGAGATAGCCGACATGTATTCCAAGGAAGTTATCAAGAAGTAAGAGATCAAGCAAAAAATTAAAGCATGGCAGCCTGTTCCGCTCGGGGACAGGCTGCCGTGCTTATATGCAGCGTTTAAGGAACATGCTAAACAGAAAACAGCCGCCCCGAATTTCGGGGCGGCTGTTTTCTGACGGATTCTCAGACAAAGTGCAGGCTCAAAGTGAGAAGCACAAAAGCGAGAACGAACCACTTGGTGGCCTTTGCCAGCTTCGCATCCCAGGTCTTGGCCTTGCCCTTGGACAAGAATGTCTCGGCGCCGCCGGAAATGGCGCCGGAAAGACCTGCGCTCTTGCCGCTCTGCATAAGCACGATTGCGGTAACGGCAACGCCTGAGAGGACCTGAAGAATGGTGAGAACTATGGTGATTGCAGACATTTATTTCAACCCTTTCAAAGTATACACGCTTAACAGCCAGAAAAGTATACCATAGGCGAGAACATAATTCAAGCCCTTTTTCACCATATCCGGAGCTTTAACAGAAGTTTTTTCCTTATTGACGGGCTTGTTACATAGATTGACAGAATTACCCCTGAGATGGTAAAATCAGATGTCAGAAGCGATTAAACGGACGATACGGAGGTATGCATCGCAATGAAGGGAATCATACTTGCCGGTGGGAAAGGTACCCGCCTGTATCCCATGACTAGAGTTGTCTCCAAGCAGCTGCTGCCCATATATGACAAGCCTATGGTTTACTACCCCTTGTCTGTACTTATGCTGGCGGGCATCCGGGAGGTGCTGATTATCTCCACCCCGGAGGACCTGCCAAATTACCGGGAACTTTTGGGAGACGGTAAACGGCTGGGAATGAGCTTTGAATATGTGGTGCAGGAGCAGCCCAGGGGCCTGGCGGAAGCCTTTATCCTGGGCGAGGACTTTATCGGCTCCGACTCCGTCTGCCTCATTTTGGGGGATAATGTATTTTACGGCCAGGCCCTGTCGGACTATCTGCGCAGGGGCGCCGCCATTGAAAAGGGCGGAATGATCTTCGGCGTCCAGGTGAAAAACCCAACCGCCTTCGGCGTGGTGGAATTTGACGAAAACAAGCGGGTGGTGTCCATTGAGGAGAAGCCTGCCAATCCCAAGAGCAACTTTGCCGTACCGGGTCTGTACTTTTATGACAACAATGTCGTGAAGATAGCCAAGAGCATCCAGCCCTCTTCCAGAGGCGAGCTGGAGATAACCACAGTGAACAATGTCTATCTCCGGCGGGGCGAACTGCTGGTGAGCCCCATGGGCCGGGGCATGGCCTGGCTGGATACCGGGACCCCCGAGGGCATGCTACAGGCTTCCCAGTTCGTAGCTACCGTGCAGAGCCGCCAAGGCTTCTACATCTCCTGCATAGAGGAGATAGCCTGGCGCCGGGGCTGGATAAGCGACGAGAAGCTTATGGCTCTGGGCACGGAACTTAAAATGACCGACTACGGCCAATATCTCGTATCACTTGTGGAAAGGGACTGATGTATACATATGAAAAACATTCTCGGCACCGGAGGCGCCGGCTTTATCGGCTCAAACTTTATTCACTATCTGCTGAAAAATTACGAGGATATCTCTGTGGTGAACCTGGACCTGCTCACCTATGCGGGAAATCTGGATAATCTCAGCGAGGTGTGCGACGACCCGCGCTATTGCTTTGCCAGGGGAGACATACACGACCGGCAGCTGGTGGAGGAGCTTTTTAGCAAATATGAGTTTGACACCGTAGTTAACTTTGCCGCCGAGAGCCATGTGGACCGTAGCATAACCAATCCGGACATTTTCCTCACCACCAACATCCTGGGCACCCAGACTCTGCTGGACGTGGCCAAACGCCACTGGAAGCTGGACCCGGATGACAAATATTCCTATGAATTCAAAGAGGGAGTGAAGTACCTACAGGTCCCCACCGACGAGGTCTACGGCGCCCTTGGACCTACGGGCATGTTCACCGAGACTACGCCCCTGGCTCCCAACAGCCCTTACTCCGCCTCCAAGGCCTCTGCGGACTTTGTGGTGAGGGCCTATAACAAGACCTATGGCATGCCGGTTAACATAACTCGATGCTCCAATAACTACGGCCCCTACCAGTTCCCGGAGAAACTGATACCTCTGATGATCAATAACTGCCTTAAAGGAAAGAACCTGCCCGTCTACGGAGACGGCATGCAGATAAGGGACTGGCTCTATGTTGAGGACCACTGCGCCGCCATAGCCACAGTGCTGGAGAAGGGTGTTCTGGGCGAGGTGTACAATATCGGGGGCAACAACGAGAAGGCCAATATCGACATTGTAAAGCTCATTATCGGCAGTACCGGCAAGAGCGAGGACCTGATCGTCCACGTGAAGGACCGTCCGGGTCACGATCGCCGCTACGCCATAGACAACACCAAGATTACCACTCAGCTGGGCTGGGCTCCCAAGTATACCTTTGAGACCGGTATGGCCAGCACCATAGACTGGTATCTCAGCCATGGAGCGTGGATGGAGAAGATAGTCTCAGGGGAGTACATGAACTACTACGAGAAGATGTACGCCAACAACAAAATCTGATAAAAGCAATTAAAATGAGCAAAAACCAGGCTGTAATTTACAGCCTGGTTTTTGCTCGTATTGAATTTAATTACTTCTTAAAGCTGTCCTTCAGGGCCACGGAGCGGTTAAAGACCAAATGTCCGGGGGCGGCGTCCTTGTTGTCCAGAATGCCTTCCAGTTTACCCCAGAAGTAGGTAAAACCAGTCTGTGACAGATAAGCTTCAGCCATATTTTCTTAACTCCTTTTTTAGTAGATTTTTGTTTCAAAAGGAAGTTCCTCTCAATATACAATGGATAAGCGAATTGTGGGAAAAGAACGTT